>JAIRYF010000007.1 GCA_031267895.1 Candidatus Methanoplasma glyptotermitis | reverse complement strand
TCGGTCACATGTTCGCCGTCAGTGTCGTATCCGGGTCTCCGTACGAACTGCTGAACAGTACGCTTACGCCTCCGGCCGATCATGCGTTTGCCGGATGGAAACTCAGCGACGCAGGCGATCTTCTGCATCCCGGGGATGTAATCAATCCGACCGAGAACGCCGTACTGTACGCCCAGTGGACGTACACCGGTACGGGTACCGATCCGGGAAACGGAGACGGAGAACAAAACTTTTGGTTCAGAGAAATAGCCGGAATTTCGTATTGGGCGATTTTGATTATCGCTTTTGCTGCGGTTTTTGTCGGCTGTATCTTCATCAGGTGGTAAAATGAGAAAAATAATTCTTGCAATTGCGGCCGTCATGGCCATAGCGGCCGTTGCGTCTGCGTTCGCAGTCATGGATTCCGACGATTCGGATGCTGCTATTACATTGTCTGGTGTTTCGGGTGTGTCATTTGATTATGAATTTACTACAATCGATAATGCTGGTGTCAGTGTAAGCAGCGGTACGATTCCTCCGGGATTGGGTTTAGGTAAGGTCAACTCAAAAACAGCTCACATATATGGTATGCCTTATGAGGCTGGTTATTATGAGTTTACCGTTAAAATACTCTGGCCCAATAAAAATACAGTATACGAGACGTATCATATACATATAGAGAATCCGGCTCCGGTTTATGTCGATGTCACCTACTATGGTAATGGCGGCCTGCTCAAAGGTGTTTCGGAGTATGTTGAAAAGGTAGTTTATGGGACTAATGCCAATCTGAATTATGTTCCTGTGATGTCTGACGGTTCCCACACCTTCAGGGGCTGGGGTACTTCTTTGTCCTCCGGTGTCATAACTTCTCTTACTCCTACATCTAATGCCAGTTTGTATGCGCTCTGGACGCAGAATTCTGCTTCCGTCTCGTCATGGTCTGCGACTGTGCCGCATATGCAGGGCTTCTCTAACACATTCACTACTAACCCTTCTTCCGCATCGATATCCATAAGTTCGGCCCCGTCCGGCTGGGGTGTCTCGGTAATCGGCAAGACCTTATCCGGATCGGTTCCCGATAAGATTTCTCCAAACAACTATACTATTCTTCTTCAGATATCTGCTAGCGGCTGGATGACAACTACTTATTCAGTTGTGATCACTGTTCCAGTTTATGTTGTTCCTCCGATTGAAGATGTTGCTTATGTCGGCGATACTTACTTTTATGAGCCGATTACAAATCCTACTAATTCCAATATCTCGATAGTCAGTGTTCGTTTGGGTTCTTCTGTTCTCAGTAACAGCGGTGCCGCTGTATCCGGAAGAACGATCAGTCTTCCTATTCAGTCAGCGGGCACTTATGAGATAACGTATCGGGCTTCCAGCGGCGGGTATGTTTCCTCTAATGCCGTTGTCCGTATTTCAGCGTCTCTTCCGCCGGTTCAGTTTGATCCGCCTTCTATCGCCAGTATAACCGCTGTTCAGCGCGCGGATGAATCGAGGATCTGGGATTTTACTGCTGTGAATGCAAGTAACTACTTATCAATTTCGTGGTCGACTTCCGGTTCTGTATTCCAGACTTCCAGCCAGACAGCCGTTTATGAGTTTCAGACTTCCGGCGTGTACACTGTCAGGTGTACGCTTACTGGTTTTGATGCTTCTTCTGTTTATAAGGAAGCAACGGTTGTTGTGATTGATTCTTTCTATCCAGAACTCTCCTGGTCCGGTGTTCCGTATTCTGTTGTGGTTTCCGGTTCGCCTTCAGTTAATGTTTCTTCGGTTCCCTGGCTTACCTCTGCACCGCAGACAGTCGGGTCATCGACGTATACGTTGATATCCGGAACCCCTTCATCCGGTAATATCGGATCTTCGTTTACTTATTCGGTCGGCGGTCAGAACAGTACTGTTACGGTGTATGCTGCTGAAACTTCTGTTGTTGAACCTTCTTTCGAGATTGAATATTCTGATGAAAATATGACCGTCTCGGTTGATTGGACCGGATTGAATGCTTCTGTTGTCTATTATGATTACGGGGACGGTTCGCCTATAACGGAATCTTCAACCCATACATATTCTGTGTCGGATTCTTTTGTTCTCAAAGTAATAGGAGTCAACAATCTCGGAGAACGTGTTCTTTCGGATTTGGTATTCACCGGTGGTTACGGTGATCCGATTCCGTCAACAGAACCGACGAGTCTTACTGATATCTCTGTACTGAAAGGTGAACGTGTCTGGGTTCCTCTGACTCTTAATACCGGCGATATTGTATCTTTGTTCGGTTCTGCAACATCTTTTTTGCAGCTTGTCGATGATGTTATTGTCGGCGAAACCGCTGATGTCGATATCGGCGAATATTCTCTTATTGTAAACGTCGTCAGCTCTGCAAATGTTCTTTCACAGCATACCGTAAAAGTTACTGTCGGTTCTCCGGAAGTTCCGGAAGAAGAAGGGGACAGCGGGTTTGATATCCCGTGGCTTTTGATTGCAATCCTGGTTATCCTTGTGATCTTTGTTCTGGCGGTGATCTGATGGCTTCTGTCGGCCTTCTTAGCCGTTTCTTGTCTTTTTTTAAGAGCGGAAAGATGTTCACAACAACAAAAACAATCACCTCCGGAAAAGGAGTTACTAGCATTGCTACAACTATGCCGTCGGCTATGGCTCGCGCCGGCGGACGTGTCCTTACCTGGGGCAATGCCCTCAAAGTCGGTATCGGCGGTGCTTTCGGTCTGTACATTCTGAACGGCGGTTTGGTCAGGCTGATTGCGGGTACCATGAAGATTCCGGAATGGTCCGCTTCTGTTATTCTTCTGATCGTTGCTGCGATCGTTGTTATCTTGATAATATCATGGATCCGCCGCAAGATCAGGCGTACCTCGTGGGCTGTAAAGAATTCCGTCGGATTGGATTTCAGCAAGAAGAGGTATCAGAGATGAAGCGGGTAAGCTGGCTTGCCGTTATTTCTGCTGTCCTTACCGGATTTCTTCTTCTGGATACCCTGTTCTGGATTGTTTCCGGTGCCGGTATCGGCGAACACATCTCCGGCGGTGTCGATTCTCCGATTGTTATATCAATCGCAGAAAGGATCGGCGTTATTCCGGATTGGGCGTTCTGGCTTGCCATCGGCTCCTCTGTTCTCATTCTGTCTGTGATTCTTTCTTTGTGTATCACTGCCTCGATGCGTCCTTCCGGGTGGTCCAAATGAGATTGCTTACCGTTCTCGGTCTCGTCGGTTCTGCGTCTGTGTTGCTGTTTGTCCTTACTGCCGGTATGTCTTCCGCTGCCGATGAAGGAATTTACATACCGAGTACGTGGGATGATTTGTTCGAACTGTTCTTCAACGAATGGTTCATTCTTCTGTTCTTCGGCGGTACGTTCTTTTTGGCTTGGAGTGTCCGCTACCAGCTGAAAAAGTGGGGGCGGAACTGATGATCTGGGCTGCTATCGGTGTTGTTGCTATGTTCATTGGCATTGCTGCTGACTGGCTTACAGCCAAAGCTACCGGCGATGCTGTTTCTCAGATCGAGAACCTTCTGGACAGTATTGAGTTTGGAACAACGCTTACCCAATTCATCGATGGATGCTGGATGTTCATTGTTCTCGGGTTTTGCTGGATTTGGTTTATTGTTTCTTTTGCAATACCTCCCCGTCCCGGTTCAGGGGGCCGCCGTCCATGGCTCTGATACTCCGTACCCGCCGTATTATTACCGGTCTCGGTCTCCTTCTGGCTGCCGGCTGGATGTCTTACTATCTCAAAGATTGGTTCGGAGTCGGTACCATCCGCGGTATTGCCGTTACCACGGTGATAGGATTTGCTGCCGGTCTGTACTTTGCTATGGGGGTTTTCCGTAAATGACCACTCTGGTAATCGTTTTCGGTGCCGGCGTTCTGTTCGGTGTTATGATTTACCGTTTTAACAGAAAACACCGCGGATCCCCTGAGGATGTGTTCTGATGGATTTCCAGGTCGGACGTACCAAATGGGATATCCTTGCGCACAGTGCCCGGCGTATCAAGTCTGCGCTGCTTATTCTCCTTGTTTTAGGTGTAATCGTATTCGGTTCCCAGTATACCGATACCGAGACGGTCGAGGCTTTCGTTGCCGGTATACTTCTTGGATGGATTATCGCTTCATTTCTGCTTCAGCCTGTGGGCCGCTTTGTTCTTGTTGTTCCTAAGGATCTTATTAAGATACGTTTAATCTGGATTCCGGAAGAGTCATTCGGACAGTATAATCAGCCTCAGGCCCCTGCCTGCTGTACTTCTTTTATGGGTTATCCCGTGTACATTGCCAACGGTTTTGACGATAAAGACAAAAAAATCAGTTACGGATGGCTTACCGAATATTCCCCGTTAAGGGTTGCTGCTGACCGTGCAACTTACCTTGAATGGTATGAGGCTGCCGAGGCAGCCATGATCGATAATGTCCGTCTGAAGAATTATCCGTTAATTTACGGCTCTATTGTTGCCAGGGAACCTATGAAGGAACTGTCTGATTGGCTTGCCCAGACTCTCGGTATGGTTTCGGATCATGTGAATAAGGCGTTTGTTTCCGATGTCCTGAACGATGATCCGAGAACCGCCAAGCCGGTTAATTTCGCTGAAGAGGAGGTTTCGGATGATAAAGGATGATCTTTTATCTATGAAGCACGGCGTTATAATCGTTGTCGGTTCCGGTAAGACGGGAAAGAGTACGCTGCTGTTCTCCCTTTCCGACAGGTTCTTCTCCGACCGTCCCCGTTATATCCTGGAGACGTACGATTTTGATAATTCTCTTTTCCCCGGATATTCGGTTGTTAAGACCGTATGGGATGTTCCGCCCGGTTCTCTCCTCGTCGTCGAAGATGTCGGCCGTCTGTTTCCTGCCAGGGGTTCGCAGAAACAGGCTGCCCTCTCCGGGTGGGTTTCCCTTATCAGCCATAAGGATATTGTTGTTTTGCTGAGTGTTCAGAGCACTGCGATACTGGATATTGATTTCTTCAGAACGCAGCGCGTTATTCTTCTTCATAAACTTGTTTGGGATGTTGATTTACGTTTCGAAAGGGAGGAACTCCGGCCTCTCCAAGTTACCGCCAATCTCCGTATCAGGAAAGCTATTGCTTCCCGTCCCGGATATGATCAGCGTTCTTTTTCATACTGTGCGGATAACGATGAGATAGTTATCATGGATCCTCCGGCATGGTGGATCCACGGGATTCATTCCCACTATCTCCGTAATTCTGTTCCGGATCGCAGGGAGGGTACCGTATGAGCGAACCCATGGTATTCATCGATCAGGACCTTAAGCGGTTCGCGTCGTACGATATCGCATCCGGCATACCGCTTCCCCGGGAAGTCGCATTGTCGGATGATCCTTCGGTTATCCCCAGAAAAGAGTTCTGTCTTCTTTGGGGTATCGATTCCAACCCGCTGGTCTCGTCGGTTCTTTCATCGATTGCGGCCGAGTCGGCCAGGCAGGCGTTATCCCGTGCTTCCCATCCGTCCCGTCTGTATCATCTTTCCGGATCCTCTGAACCGGCCGTTACAGATCTCCGGGAACCCCGCCCGTCTTCTGTCAAATAAATGGGCGGCGGTCCCGAGCCATCGGCCGGGACCCAGCCGATCGTTTGCTTTTCCAAATCTTTTTTCAGCGAGTAGGTGAAAAAAATGACTGTTCCCGAGCCGATAAGCGTATCCTCATTCCGTTCTTTCATGGACGAGGCATCCCGCAGTGAACATCATTTAGCTGTCTATCACAGGCAGCTTCCCGAGATTATGGACCGTGTGGGCCGTGCTAATGCCGAGGATGAAAATTCAGAAGTTGAGTTTGTAAGGAACGGTATTTTTGAGCATATCGGAGGTCTCGCAGATCCTTCTTTCTTTTCCCGTAAGTACATTCTTCGGCATAAGATTCCTACCTCTTCTGATTACATGAAGTATCATCTTGCCCTTCAGACCGAGCAGAAAGCACTCGAGGAATGCCCTTCTTATGAGGTTCGGCGGAACGGGTACGGCCCTAAAAGTCCCTATAATCCTGCCTATAGTGATTACCTCTTCTCAATGCCTTCAGTGTCCCCCCGGACAGCAAAACTTGCAAAGTCCAAAGACGGCAAACTTACGCCTCTGACGTGGACTGTTCCTTACAGAGGCCGTCCGGGTGATTACTGCGGGTATCTGAAGATTAAGGACGGTCTGTATAAGGGACATTTCCTTCAGGAGTACTGCGATAATTGGTGCCACCTGGAAACTTCTGCTCTGCACTGCTGGCGTCCGGGGTGTACGCGCTGCGCTACCGCCTGGGCTAAACGCAAGGCGCGCGAGTTCGAGGAACGCAGCGAGGCCTATCAGGTTCTTCAGGATATGATAATAGGTCAGGATTGGCGCCACGTTGTTTTTTCTCCTCCTCAGGACGTTGCCCGCGGTCTTATTCAGACTAAGGAGGGTCTCGATAAGCTTTACGGCATGGCCGTTGAGATGGCCCATAAAATGGGCCTGAAAACCGGGCTTATAGCACTGCATCCCTGGAGACGCAATAAGGACGATGTAGCAGACAGCGGTAATAAGCTTCCATCTTATGTGTGGCGTGCTGCTCCTCATTTTCATCTTATCTGCTGGGGCCGTATTGATTCGGATACTTCTTTGATTTTCAAGGAAACGGGATGGATCGTCAAGATGATCGACTCCGAGGAAGAACGTTCTCTTGCCGGAACCGTTTCTTACATTCTTTCACATGTCGGTTTGGCTGTTCCTGTGCGTAAGACGGCTCTCGGCCGTCAGCTTAAGGCGTTCCGTCTTTTCGGCGGTCTCAGTCACGGTAAGCTTCGCAGAATCGATATTATCGAGACTGCAGCTCAAAAGCAATGCAAGACGTGCGACCTTCCGGTTTTTTATCTCAGGCCTGAAAAGGATCCTGTGATTTTCTCCAGGAGAACTCAGGTATTTTGCCTTCCCAAAGATCTGGATGTTATCCGCCTAGAAGTTGCCGATCTTAAACAGGTTCTTTCGGATGAGGGCAAAGAAGAGGATGTAATCAAGTACTATCTGCTGCAGTACTATGAAGACAATCCCCGGGTCGCGACCGCTTCCAAATTGATGAAAAAACGCTCCTCTGCATGACTGCATAGCGTAAGCTATGCAGAAATTCTTAATTTTTTCCGAAAAATGATTGAAAATCGTTCAAAATGTGATGTTTTTATCAAAATCCGCATAAAATCGTATAAAATATTTCACGTGAAATAATTTTGATTTTTCCGGATATTTGCAAAACAGCATATAAAGATTGATGGAGTCAGGATCTCATAAAAATGCCGGGCTTTTGGCCCGGCTTAAATCGTTTCTCTTTGTTTCAATTCTTCTTTCGATTCTTCTATCATTTCCAGCATTGCTTCTGTGTAATTGTTCATTATCATGGAAATTGTTTTTATTCCTATCTCAAAATCATAGGATTCTGTTTCATCCATTATTCTATGGTATAATTCCTCTATCTGTTCATCTATGCCGTTTGACATAATCGATTGATTATCTCGATTATGTATAAAACGGCAGATCTACAGTTATCCTTTAATCTGGATGAACATATTCGATCTGGGAACTGCTTCAGCGAGCTAAAAAAAATTATCTTACCTGGCATGCATATTTGATGGCGTCCGCAAGGTTGCCTATCGCTTCCTCGATTCTGCGTTTTTCCCCCGCCGATGCCTCCAAATCTTCTAAGGCCTTCCGCGCGTATCTCAGCGCGCTCAGAAGATTGAGGTCCCGTGTCTCCGGTTTATCCTGAAGAATGAATACATTCTCCGGGTTTATGCCGTTCTCACGGAGCTTCGCCTTGGCGGATTCCGCGACTTTCTGCCCCGCCGGCGTCAGAAGATAACCATATCTCTGACAGCGTGAGTTCGTGTGCCCTAGGCGTTCTTCGAACAGATCCGGATATTTCTTCTTTAAGCCGCTTATCCTTTCCCGCGACGATCCGATCTGCAGAGCGATCCCGTCCTGCGTCGTTGCCCAAGGGATGTTGTACTTGTCGCCCGGATTGTAGCTGTACCGGCTCAGACATATGCATATCTGTTCTGTCCTTGTCAGGATATCGGCTGCTTTCACGGATTCCTCGTCCATTTCCCTTGTGATCTTTTTCATTGTTATTTTTTCACCTCCTAAGGGGCTGACCCCTTGAGGCGAACTGAGGCGTTCTGCCTTACGATGATTTGTTTTTATGTATTCCGTGCGTGCTAAAGACTTAAAACCTTGTCTTTATGCGCACCTACATTATTTCTCTTAGTTATCTCTCACTTTTTTTTCTTCTTCTCTCCTTCTCTCTCGCTTTTCCCCTTTCCGTTCTGGTGTGTTCTGTGTGTCTATGTATCTCCTGAGTAGGGGCGTTCTCCGCGGAGCGGCCGGAGGCCGCGTAAGCGGTGCGGCTGCAGGCCGCAAGTTCCCGGAGGGACGCAATCACACGCACGGAAATACAAAAAGCAAATCTCGATATGTGCGGTACGCCGTCGTCTCTGAGGGGTCGGCCGGAGGTCTAAAAATACATTGAAATGATCCGGGAAACGGACTGGATCCGTGTCAGCCGGTATCTTGCAGGAAGGCCGTTCCGGCAGGAACGGCCGTGGAACAGATTGCAGCTGAGCCGTACAGTCCGGAGACATGTACGGCATCCTGCCGGCACAGCAGGACCAGATCGCATCCGGCGGATGTCGCGGGAACCGATAAGCGGCGGATCTGTCCGGAGAACAGCGGGCGTGAACGCACGCAGAGATACGGTTATCCCAACCGCCGGCGGGACGCGGAGCGGATCGCCCGGCTGAAGTCTTCGGAGACGGCCCGGGAATGTATGAACAGGATAAGCCGGGACCGGACCGAATATTTCCGCGCGCTCTGCGCGCGGAGGGCAGGCATCGGCGGCGGTAGCAGAATCCCGGAAGCAATGGCAAAGCCATCTGCATGCAGGGCAAGATCAATTTACTGAGCGAGCCGGAAACTGTTCCGGATCGAAGGATCGGACAAAACAATTCCGATTAAAACTTGGTTAGCCGCCTCGTCCGCTTGCGGACGAAGATAGGCGGCTCAAGAATAGGTACGGGTGTTACAAGGTCTGGGTGATTGGTGTGGTGTGCTCTTATTGATTAAGAGTGGAACGGAGCGGAGTAAGACAATCAGGGAAATCTCCAGCGTGAGCGGACAGAGATTTTATCCGAGGTCTTGCATAGCATAGTGGATTGGGTGTATCACCTAGTTTTAACTTTTATTTTTGGTCTGGGTGGGAACAGCCGGCCGGTACGGTCGGCTGTTCCTGGTTCGGGTGTTTCCCCTTCCTGCTGCAGGAAGGGGTTAGGGGATGGTAATTATTTGAAGGATTATTTTGTTTGAAATAATTCTTGGTATGAATTGTAATTGCTGTTGGGATCTATTGCGTGGCTTTTGTAAAAATATTCTGTCATATCCGGATATCGAATGTGATCTAGATTTATCATTGCTATTTTGTCCGGTTCAGCTGGATTTTTTCCAAATCCGATACATACAAAATGTTTTTGTCTTGTCTGATATCTGCTTTTTTTGTAGTTATCGAGGTGTTTTTGGTCTGTCCATTGAAATGTTTCATCTGTCCAGTTGCTTATGTATTTACATTCGATCCAGAATATTTTACCTGTCTCTTTGTCTTTTAAACATAGGTCGGGTTTCCATTTTTCCAGCGGTGTGGAATCATCTGTCGGATGTGCGCTTTCGTGCATTACTTCGAATTTTTCTTCCGGAAACATCATTTTTGTGTGCTGTTCGAATTCCCAGCCTAACCTTCCGAGGTCTTGGTTGTAATGATATTCTTCTTTATCTTTGGTTGGGGATTCTGTCTTGTTTTTCTTTTCGGATTCGTCCGGCTTATCGGCTGTTGGTTTTGCCTTTATTTCTTCGTTGGTTCTTTTCTGATATGAATCGTAAGCAGTCTCTTTAGTAGATTCTTCTGTCAGTGCGAATACGAGCAGAACCGCCATGATTATTAAGATTCCAATTGCTATTGCTGCCATATGATGGCCTGCCATAGCTAATATTATGATTGCTATTACTGCAATGATTAATACGACTCCGGCGAATTCTGTTTCTTCGCTTCCTCTTATATCTTTTGATATTTTTTTGATAGAATTCCTCCTAAGTCTATCATAAAATCGTTTTTGGTTTGTTTTCAGATTTATCTTAATCCGGTCCAATAGAAATAAGCATTAACGTAGTTCATCAAAGTTGCTGACCCCCCCCCCCTGCCGGGTTTTTGATGAAGTCTTTTTCTTCTGTTTGATTTGTGATTTTTCGTTCGGCCAGCGTTTTTGTTCTGTGATCAATGTAATATCTTAACGCTGCAAGCATGTATTCTGATCTGTTCCGGAATTCTTGATTTTCTTGTATGTCTTTGTCAATTAGTTCGATTATCCCTGTTGGACACTTTATGTTTATCTGTTGCATCGAACGATCAGCCATATGGTTTCTATGTAGTCCTTTTCAATTTTTAATTATTGATAAAGCTATGGTCTAGCGTAGATATATTTTAATATTTGATAAAGCCTTCGCTAGACTGTTGCTACCTGGTCCGCTAGCAGTTCCTCCTTAACTCAGGACCTCTGGGGCGGCAGTACTCAGCTCACACGTACTGCCGCCTTAAACTCTCTTAGTGGGCTTGAGAGTGGTATAAAAATGATAAAAATAATGTGTATGAACGGCCCCGCCGTCGTTAGTAACGACAGGGCTTACAAGTGTCCGCTGTTCCGGATTCCTTCCGGCAGACCGGCCAGAGCAAGAACCTGCACTTTGTGCAATCGGTCGGTAATCTTCGAACCTCTTTCTGACGGTTCCCCGCCGGAATATGTTCAGGATATGATTGATGAATACTTTGCCCGTGAAACCGTCAGGGGTGTTATCTGATGGCTTCTGCAAAAACCAAGAAAGCAAAAACAGCCTCTCCGGAGGCTGTTTCCTGTGTTGTATCCGAAGTAAAGCATCCGGTCTATGAGATTGTTTCTTTGATTGATATCGAATTCGGTTCCAACGTCCGTAAAGACTTCTCCAAAGAATCCATGGCCGGATTTATCGAGAATGTCAGGGTTAACGGTATCCTTGAACCTCCTATCCTTCTCAGGAAGGAAAAGTACTTCGAACTCATATCCGGCGAAAGAAGGCTTATGGCCGCTAAAGCTCTTGATATGTCTTACGTTGTATGTGCCGTCTACGACGAACTCACCGAATCGGAATTCTTCGAGATTATGATGTCCGAAAATCTCCACAGAATGGATCTTAATCCCATTGAAGAAGCTATCGGGCTCAGGAAAATTCTGGATTGCGGTATGACTCAAGAGGATCTCGCTTCACGTATCGGTAAATCTCAGGAATACATTTCTAACCGTATCCGTCTTTTGGAATTTCCGGAAATTCTTAAAGACATGATTATTTCACGTGAAATAAATCCGTCGCATGCATTCGAGTTTATGACTTTCAAGAAGTATGGCAAGCCTCTTTTTGATGAGGCTCTTAAACAGTATTCTTCTGTTAATCAGAAAAATATTGATTCTGACGGATGTCCTATTCCTGTTAAGAAGCTTGATGCTGTGTTCTGTGAGGTTTTTCCCAGTGTTGCTTCTGATGAATCCCTTGGTTTTGTTTACAATCCCGATTGTTATCTGGGTTTTGCCAAGGAGTCTGAACAGTGTTATCATTGTCCTAAATATTTCTGTAGTTATTGTCTTGATAAGTCCTGCTTGGATTCTCTTATTGCTTCTCAGGCGGCTCGTATCAAGGCTGAAAAGAAAGCTTCTGGTAAGGCAGGTAAAGCCGATAATGCAGAAACTCCTGAACAGATTGCTTCCCGTCAGAGGGCTGTTCTTGAAGAGAATGCCCTTCAGTCTCTGTTTGCATTCTTCGAGGATAAAGTTTTTTCATTCTCATCCAAGAAGAGAATGGAGATAGTTTTGGATCATTTCTTTTCTGAGCGTCTGCATTTTTTAGAGGACCTCAATAAGAAATATCCGGCTTTTGCTTTGTATGATGGTATTTCGTATTCTGATATGACGTATATTCTTTGTATGTACAGTCTTATCCATGCTTGTACCGGATCTTATGATTGTTCGTGTATCCATGAATCATATGTTAAGCGTTTTACTGAAGAACATTCTGAGTATAAGCTTCCGGATGATCTAGTCAAATATCTATCGGTTCTTCAGAAAAATGAACCTGAAAAGGTTCCGGATAAGATATCCGACGAGGTCGGCGGTACCTCCGGCGATGATATCTCCGGCGGCCGTGATGATTATGATGTTCTGAACAGCAGCGAGGCGGTTTGAATGTCAACCGTCTACGTTTTCGACCGCAGCAGCGGCTCCTCCGTCTTATCTTTCGAAAGAGACGATATACTTAACTCTGCAACACTCGCAGACGCTAAGTACCGCCTTGAACGCATGGGCCTGACCGGCTCGTACACCGTCTCGGCCGACGGGTCCCGGGCACGCTTGGAGGTGAAATAATGTCCGCCGGCGACGGGTTCTATCTTGATGGCTATGTTCTCTATCTTGCTGCCGGCCGGGATGTATGGTCCGTTGATGATTCTCTTCAGTCTATTGACGATCCGCTTTCGCGCGATGAATACCTGCTCGAGAAAGCCAAGAAAATATCCAAACAGGAAGCAGACCGCAAGCTTAGGGACTGGGCCGAAGACCTTGCGACGGAAATTTATTTTGACCTTCTGAACATGTATGACGAGTATGGGGAGGCTTCTGAATGATCTGCGAATCCTGCGATGATCTCTCCTGTGATGATCTCTCCTGCGAGATGTCGTGCCCAAAATGTGATTCTGTCTGCAGTCCCGCACCCAACGGCTTTTATTACTGCCGTGCGTGCAATAGTTTTTTCTGGAGGTGCTGACCGTGACCGAGATATATCTGATTGATACAGAAACAACCGGATTACGCGGTTATCCGTGTGATCATGTTGTCGATGTCGGAATATGTTCCGTTAATCCGGAATCCGGAAAGATCGATGATGTTTATTCCTCGATCGTCGGGCATGATGTCTCTCTTTGGGATGATGCTCACAGGAACGCATGGATTTTCAGCAACACCGATCTTACTCTTGAGGCTGTTTCTGCAGCTCCTCCGGCTGATGAAGTTGCCAAAGAGATTTCTAAGATTCTTTCCTGCGAATTCGTAACTTCTTACAACGTAGGATTCGATTTTGATAGGTTTCTGGTTCATCCCCCTTATAATATCAAATCCTGTGTTTCTAAAGTCTGTCCCGATCCTATGCTCATTGCCATGAACATCTGCAGGATTCCCGGGCCGTACGGTAACAAGTGGCCGAGACTCGAAGAGGCTTATGCTGTGCTGTGTCCTGACGATCCCGCCCGTATCGGCGGCGTTCAGGATCACCGTGCCCTCTCGGATGCCCGTGTTGCTTCTCATGTTCTTGTTGAACTGTACAGGAGAGGGTTTTACAGGATGGGTGATTGATTATGTCCGGATCTGCTGATGTTCTCCGTGATTATCTTGTGCTGGTGTTCGATCCTTCCTGTAATGATTGGCTTTCTGAACGCTTTGTTCTGCCTCTCTCCGAGATTCGCCCGTATCTCAGGTTCTTGGAGGATCTCGGGTACCTGTATCCGTACGAAGTCTCTCTGGGGGTGGCCTGAATGTCCGCTCCCGATATAGACGATATCTACCGGCTTTTGACTGATCTTTATAAGGAACTGGAGAAGCTTTCTGAGGAAGACAGGAGCGTCTGCACATATTCGGATTTTATCGATATGCTTTTTGATTCTACCTGTGACTTATTTGAGGATCTTCTGAGTCAAATCACTATTCTAGGGTGGTATGTCTAAATGTCAAGGTATCCTTTCATGGAATTTGCCGAGAAGTATCTTCTTGCTCAGACCGGTATATGGT
Organism: Candidatus Methanoplasma glyptotermitis; assembly: GCA_031267895.1. GTDB lineage: Archaea > Thermoplasmatota > Thermoplasmata > Methanomassiliicoccales > Methanomethylophilaceae > Methanoplasma > Methanoplasma glyptotermitis. The sequence continues at coordinate 49,111 of JAIRYF010000007.1, read as the reverse complement.
CCGATATAACCGTAAAAGGTGTTCGCAGACGCTATAAAAGAATGGATCGGGATATTCGCATGCTCAGGCAGGAAGGTAAGGTATCTTCTTCATCTCCTCAGAACCTTTCTCCGGAAGATATTAAGTCATTCATTCTGTATAGGAAGGGCCTTGGTCTTTCCAAGTCCGAACTCTCTAAAGATGTTACGTACATTAAGCAGCTTTGCGAATGGTGCGACAATAACGCCGTTGCGTTCTGCCTCCGGAAAAATCCCGGTCTCCGTCCGATTCAGAGGAATCCCCGTCTTCCTTCTATGTCCAAGGAGGACTTGGATATTTTCAGGCGTAAGCTTTCGGATGTTCCCGGCGATCTTACCCATCTCCGTGCTTATTCTATGGTCGGTCTCTTTCTTTTCTGCGGAACCCGTACCAAGGAGCTGAGGCTTGCTAAGTTTTCTGATCTTAATATGATTGATTGGGAATTTACGATCAATCATCCCAAAGGGGAAAATTCTTACGGAGTTGTTAGAACCGTTCCGGTTCCTGATGTTCTCCGTTCTGTTCTTCAGAGATACATGGCAATCCGCTCAACGTGTTCTGATGCTTTGTTTCCCTCTCCTACTTCTGATGACGGTTTCCTTTCGGCTAACCGTCTTAGGGCAATTAAGGAACTTGTTGTTTCTGAATGCGGTATCTGCTTTGATTTCAGGATGTGCCGCCGTACTTTCGGTCAGCAGTATGTTGATAACGGATTGGATATCGAAAACGTATCTGTGCTGATGGGGCATTCTAACACCAACACCACAGAGAAGTTTTACGCCCGTCGCAGAAATAAGGAGGCGATCGAAAAAGCCAAGAGAACATGGGATGCGAACGCAGGCAGAAAAGGCGATACAAAAAATGATGCTGGCTATAGTGAAAAGGTGCCGATGACCGGATTCGAACCGGTGAACTCCTACGAGAACGGATCTTGAGTCCGACGCCTTTGACCGGGCTTGGCAACATCGGCTTGTTGGTATTGCGTAACATCAGATCATAGATAAACCTTTACGGAAGGGTCGTCACTTCCGCCCTCTCTCCCGCTATGTAGAAGGTGTGCTCGTGCTGGGTGACAATTCCTTTCGCGCCCTCCACCATCTGCGTATACCCTAACAGTACACCGTGCCTCAGCAAAGTCTTGACGTGCTTCTCGGAATTCGGGAAATCACAGCTTCTGGCACAGAACGGGAACGATTTGAATTCCCCTTTTACATACTCGAAAAACTCCTGCGCCCCGGGATCGACAAGCTTCTTTTCTCTGATTATCTTCACTATGTTACCCGGCGGACCGTCGGTTACCATTCCTTTGCCGTTCGTGGCGAAAGGTTCGATCGCCACTACCATCCCCGGAACAAGTCTCTCTGCATTGCCGTCATCGTAGCTTGGTATAGAAAGTCCCGCATGCAGGTCATACGGTTTTATCTGATGTCCGCATAGATTCTGCACAGGCTTGAAGCCGTCCGTATGCATACTCATTTCAACCGCTCTGCCGATTTCTCCTATCGGTGTCCCGGCTCCTATGAACTCTGCTACGGTGTCCCTGGCGCGTTTCGATGACTCTATCATATCCTTGTATCTTCTGGTACCGACCTCGACAGTACCTGCGGTATCACCCACATATCCGTCCAATTCGGCACCGCAGTCTACTTTGACAACATCTCCTCTGTCAAAGACTTTGGTGTCGTTGATGCAGGGAGTATAATGAGCCGCAACTTCGTTGATGCTTATGTTGCATGGGAACGCTATGCCACAGCCTTTTGATCTTATGTATCCTTCGACTTCCTGCGCAACATCGTACAGTTTCGCGCCCTCTCTAACCATGTCTATTCCTGCGGACCTTGCTGCCGCAGCCACTTTTCCCGCTTTTCTCAGTTTGAAAAGATCCTCTTCATTAAGCATTGATTACTTCCTCTATATCTTTGACCGTTATCGCACCCTGCCTCGCTATCTCTACCTCGCCGTTCGCTATCCACACTATGGTGGAGGGTTTCTTCAGCTTGCTTGGTCCGGAATCGATGTACAGACTCACCGATTGACCCAGGTCCCTGACCGCCGAATTCGTATCGGTCGCGTCCGGGTGCGAATGAAGATTGGCTGATGTCGCTACTATAGGACCTGTCTTCTTCACAATCTTCGTCGCAACGGGATGGTCGGGCATCCTTATCCCAACCTTTTTTGACATCGCGGTCACCATATCAGGTATGTCGGGCTTCTTCTCGATGACCATCGTCAGCGGACCGGGGAGAAAAGCTCTTACCAGTTTATCCGCATTCTCATCCAGGATGGCTATGCTCTCCATCATGTTCCTGTCGCTGACAGCCACGGACAGGGCCATATCGAACGGTCTTTTCTTTGCAAGATAGAGATTTTTGACGGCAACTTCATTGAATATATCCGCACCTATGCCATAGACGGTCTCGGTTGGATACACAATGAGATTTCCCGCGGCGATCTCCTCAGCGGCTTCTGCGACGGCCTCTTCGCATATTCGGTCAAAACCATTCGCATAATCACATTTCACTATTTTCACTTAAAGACCTCCCATCATCAAAAGGCCGTATCTCACGGCCTCGTTCCCATCAGATGATATATCCGAGTGTCCCGGATAAAGCATCTTCACGTCAATCCCGCTTAGTTTCCTGAGCGATTCTGTAAGTTCCTTCGCCGAACCGGTCGGGAAGTCTGTCCTCCCCACCCCTCGGCTGAATACCGTGTCACCAGAAAAAAGAGAGTGTGTTATCTCATCGTACAGGCATATTCCGCCGCATGTGTGTCCCGGCGTGTTTATCACACGCAGTCTGTGATCTCCCAGATCGACGATATCATCTTCCGTCAATCCTATCACGTCAACCGGTTCGTGTTCTCCGCCGAACATGCCCGACATAGTATATATCGGGTCTCCGCCCATTATGTACGGAGCATCGCCTGCCCCGGCTGACACCTCCGAATCGAATTCCTTCAGCATCCCCGAGAGACCGCCCGTGTGATCATAGTGGAAGTGCGTGAGGATTATCATATCTAAATTTTTCCCTTTGAGGATTTTCTTTATCCCGGCTATATTTTCGGGATTGGCACCGCCGGTTCCTGTGTCAATAAGGGCAGTCCGGCCGCCGATGATCAAGTAGATGTTCGAATCGAACGACGGGTCGGCGTTGATCTGGCAGATGACCATGAAAGGAGGACATAGTAAGAATATTTAACATTGTGTACTATTTTCCGCGATATATACGGCATTTTCAAAAATATGGGAAAAGAGGATGGGGCCGACCCCCATCCGCACTAAATTGTTTCTGAAATCATTGCTTTCTTTTGCATCCGTACTTCGCGCCCGCCAATGTCATGACAAGTGCTGCCGCAGTCAGTACTGCCATCGCAATACTCCATTTGTCATACACTATGCACTGTCCGCTGAATCCCTGAGTCAGGAAGAACAGCACCGCCGAGATAAACACTGCGACCAAAACACCGCACATCAGGACCTTGCCTGTTCCGTTGCTTTCGCAGTCCTTCCTGCGGGCAACGGCAACTGCTGACAGACCTATCGCAATAGATATTATCATGCATATCAGGTTTGCGATTCCCAGTTCCCCGGTCCCGAAAAATTCTGACTGACTTCCGAATTCCGCGGTGACATTGAAACTCCTTGATCCATCAGCCACGATGTACACTCTCGGATCACTGCCCGAAACATCGCCGCTCCACCGATCAAAGTGGCTGGAACTGGCCGGTACCGCCTCCAGAACATAATCCAATCCCTCGTATATCGGGAGAGGCGCAGTATACATTCTGAAAGATGTTCCGTTGTCGGAGCTGTACAGCACATCTCCTTTGCCGCTGATGTCCACTGAAAGGAACGCTGCAGCATCCCGTAAATCGGGTTCCGTCAAAATCTCGATGGAACGGTCGCTCATTACATTGCTGAAAACATAGGATGACATTCCCTCGGAGTTGATTCTTTGGCCGTCGATCAGCACCACCGGCGAATCTCCTCTGACAACGTTGAAATCAAAGAAAACCGAATCTCCGCGCATGACTTTGATCATTCCCGACGGAGATATGCTTGCGCCGTCATACGCTGCCGCGAATACGGTATATCTCTCCACCGGAGCGGACTCCCATCTTGCGGTAAGTTCGGCATTGCCATACAGCTTGTCGGTGAAAGAATACCTTGTGTCGCCCAGATACCACCCGGCGAAGTACATCCCGCTGCGGGTTGGTTCCGAGAGGCCGGATATTAGGCCGAGCATCTGTCCGGATATCACATCGCTGAATGTCTGCAGCTGCGGAGTTCCGCCATTGCCGTTGAAAGTTACGGTAATGAACTCAATCGCGAGGAAATCCCCGCTGCTGAGTATCCTATAAGTACCCGAGTTGAGCGGAACCGTCGGATTGTATAGATCAGACCATTCGGCCGCACTCTGGGCCTTGGTTCCGAGATATGCTCCGGATTCAACGTAATCTGTGCGCAGTAGAACATCGCCGTCATAGAATCTTACTCTCTCTTTCCAAGTGGCAAACAGAGCTGCCGAATCTGCGTAACCTGCAAACAGGTCTTCCAAATCGGCCGTCGGCGACAGTTTCGTGCCAGTGAAGGGATCTATCCATCCGTCGAACACGGAGTACAGAGAAACCCAATCGCCGGCAGAGCTGTCATATCTGTCAATGAACTTTTCCAGCGTGACTCCGTGAGAGCCTGCCGAATCTGTCCAGGATATTTCCGCCTTTATCACATAACCGTCGTAATCGGAACTCGTCACGACATCATATCCGAAATCCGGACCGGCATCCTCGTCCCACTGCATGGATGCCACAGGCGTCATCGAGATGCCGTCGTATATCTTCACGACGACCAGCCATTTCGCGGAAAATGTAATCTCGCTGACAGGGGTCACGGTGTCGCCTGCATCCAAGACCGTCAAACCGTCATCCCATCCGCTGAATGTCAGCCTGCTTTTGGCCGGCTTTTCCGGAAGAGTTATGCTCTGCCCTTCAATGACCAGCACATCCGGGATGGACGAGGGAGTTCCTCCGTTGGTATCGAAGTGCAGCGAAATTCCATATCCTGCGGTCAGTATGACATCTCCGAGAATCCTGTCAGACAGTCCGTATGACGTATCCCCGTCCGAGTATAGGCCGTCCGGCGCACCGGATGCGTACTGTTCCTGCTCAGCGAACCATGAGACAAATGATTTGCCTGCCACATAAGGATCGCTGGTTACAAACTGCCTTATCTGTGTGCCTTCCGGCATCTCTAAGAAATCATCGTCCGTGTCCTGAAGTCTGTCCGGGCCGACATTCAGAGTCACCGCCGCGGACAGGGCGATCTGCAGTCCGTTCATCCGGTATTGATCCAAATCGTAGAATTTCACGACCACAAGCCATGTTGCCGTCAGGGTCATAGAATTGCTGACCAATTCAGAATTCGGGACATCGCTGTTATGAACATTCTCGGTATATTTCTTTCCCAAGAGGACATTGTACCACCCTGTGAATGCCACCCCGTCTCTCAGCGGTTTGGCGGTGAACCTGTCTCCGGAGGCCGGAAGCGGTTCGTCCACGCGCAGGTACTGCGAATCTATCGGTGCCGCTCCCTCATATCCCGGATCGAAGCTCACCTGCACGACATACTCCCAGTGCAGAGTCACATTTCCCGAGATGAGAGAAGATGCGCTGTCTGACGGTGTGATCCCGTCATCGGGCAGATAGTCGAACTCTGTTCTGTAGTATGGCGTTCCGAGGTCCTCATAATCTGCTGTCAGAGGAGCTTTGAACCACCCGATGAATTCCCAATCGGCATGCTGCATACTGCTGGAATATGGGTCCAAATCTTCGGGCAGATCCGAAAGCTTGGATCCCTCGAGCAAATTCTTGCTTACGGTACCGAAAAACCCGCCGACCGTGTGGTCCACGCTGAAGTCCACCACCGCGTACCATCTGACATAGAGCGTCTTATTTACCATTATGTCCTGAGTCAGATCAAATGCCTCCGACGGCGGCGATGCCATGCTCGACACATTTATCGGCACGGTTCCATCGAATCCATTCTCATACCAGAACACATGGTTGTTGGTAAAGTTTGTCTTTGAGACCGAAGGCACAGCGGAGACTTTGTTGGCGGTTCCCACGTCAATTATGATATAACTTCCGACGGCATCGGTTCCGACGGTCCCCACAGTGGCATTGGTCAGAGTTCCTGTGTAGTAGAATTTAACCTCAACATTCCATTTTGCAACAAGTTCTACAGTCCCTGTAACGCCGGGGGCTCCGGTGTAAACGGTTCCGTCCGGAAGTCCGTACTGCGTTGTGCCGACATACCATCCTCTGAATGTTTTATCATTGGCTGTATTGTACTGGGGGACTGCCGGCATATCTCCGGACAGCGACGAAAATGGGGTGCCCTCGTCAATACCTGTAATACTGACCGGATTCGCCGTAGTGCCGGTATCGGCACTGGTATATGGTACATTTCTGTCGAAATTCACATCCGCCAGCCATCTTATGTACGCATAAGCATTCGATGCTGAAACGGGATCTTCCAGGTCCCATTTTACCAGAGTACTCTGATTGCCGACATATACTATATTCGGATTTTCCGTTGCCGTATCTCCGTCATCTTTGTACCAGACCGTGTTGGGCTTCTGTCCCGGCGTTATGACAGTTCCGTCATCCTCGTAGTAAAGTCCGGTCTTCGTCGGATTGACATATGTCCCTGCGTCATTGATGTTATCGTAAAAATGTTCAAGGACATCCCCGAATGTTTCGGAGGAATAGTACGCGACGTAAACAATACCTGTATTTCCGCCCATGGTGTTGAATTGGAAGAGGTCTCCGAATTCGGGGGTCAGCACAACACTGTACGTATACTTTGTTACGCCGTCTGTATACCAGATATACGGGTGACTCACACCGTCATACCATGATGTCGGAGACTCACCCCCAGATGTCAGTACTGGCATGCATTCTCCTGCACTGCCGCTGTCGTAATCGACCTCAAATACAGTCCCTTCCAGAACGGTAAAAGCATAGTCAGACGAGATCCATTCATCTCCTGTACCTGTGTCGTCTATTGATGACAGACCGTCGGCACTGAAGGTAACGGATACTCCCCATCCTGCAATCAGTTTAACGTTCCCGGTAATCTGTGTGGTTGAACTATATTTGGCATCGGTCGCAACCGGAGAAGTACTGCCGTCGGCTGATACATACCAGCCCATAAATTCCATTTTACTGTCCTTCGTATCAGACTTATAAGTATTTGTACTCAGCATCGCCGCGTTTACCGCATCGAAAGGAGAGCTGCCCAGGTATACAGGCTCCGATACCCCGACCGTCACCGAATATGGCGACGGCAAACTGACCGACGTATCAATGCTGTCGGCTCCGTTGAAGTAGAATTCTGCGTTGGCAACATACAATGCCATCAGAGATGTGTGACCGTCAACCAGCGTCCCCGGCTGAAGTCTCTTTTTGGTGCCGTATATGTCTGGGTACGGCGTACCGCTGTTCGTTCCGGCTGTCACTGTGTCGATGTCGCTGAACGTATTGCCGCCCGAAAGGACATACCAGCCATTGAATGCCATATCCGGTGCAGTAGGCGAAAGAGCAACACCGTAGTCGAAAGCTCCGTTGTAACCTGTGCCTGCAGCATATTTGCCCGCATCATGCTGGTAGGTGTACACGCCGGTACCGCTTCCCGTCTCGGTCAGACCCGTTCCGGTCAGACTGGCATCGTTTGTTCCGTCATCCGGATAGAACGTTATCGTGGCATACCATTTCGCAACGAGGGTCAGGGGATTCGGTGTGGTCGGTATTATTTGAAGTGTTTTTAAATAAGTGCCCGGGAACGCGGCATCGGTACTGTCGTACAGTGCATAAGCTGTTGTATTATAGTACCATCCGCCGAATGTCAGATCGGTGTTTACGGGTGTGCTGGGATATGACGAAATTCCTTTGCCGTTCTGTCCGACAGTTCCCGCTGGGTCCTCAACCAATGCATCCCAATCATAGCCGTTGTAGTCATTGTTGTTTTCGACCAGTCTGTCACCGATGACGTATTCTTTGCTACTGTTGACAGCGTTGGCTTTGTTTTGATCGAAATTCACAGTCGTTGTTTTGGCGAAATAAGCCACATACTTTATCTGTGAAGGCAGATCGAATGTCCAAACGGCGATGCGATCGATGCCCGTTTTATCAAGATAGCTTCTGTCACTTTTGATGGTGAACAGCGGATGAGCAGTACTTCCCTCCTCGCCCTCTGCCATCTCTATAACTCCCCAGCCGACGAACGCATATCCTGCATTGGGTATAGCGTTGAGAGTTATGGATGTTCCGAACGGGTAACTGCCCTGACCGGCCCCGCCTGTTCCCGTTTCGAAACCATCGTATCCGGGCACAAGCGGATCCAATATAAGCTGGACGCTTCCGCCGATGCCGTTCGGATCATCGCTGTTACCGGTTGTATTTTGGCCCCCGGTCAGCCTGGCCTCTGTTTGGATATTGTACTCCTTGCCCATGAATCTGGCATAGAGATTCAGCCAGCCTTCGTCGGTAACCGAATCTCGGAATATCCATGAATCCTGGATGCTCCTCCCGAATGCATCGCTTGATGTCACTCGGTTATTGGTCATATTGCTTACGAGATTGTGGTCCGGATCATCTCCCACATACCATCCGGCAAGGCTGTATCTGACAAACGATTGCCAAAGCATGGATTTAAGGTCCCTTCCCGCAAGGTATGAACCCACTGTATAGTATGTGCGTGTGCTCACGTCGCTTCCCGTGAGTTCTGGGTTTATATAGTCCGGATCTTGCCCATCCTCTATTCCATCATCATCCTCGTCACCGTCAGTGGGGAATGTATAGAATATAATCAGATAGTATTCTGTGATAAGTTCCCAAGTAACCCCATCTCCGCTGTAAGCCTCTTTTCCATTAGTGTATGTATTGCCGTTGACATTGTCTGCTATTTTTATCCCATCTCCTAAACTCCCATGCGTCTCCGCGGCATATATGCCGCTCTTGACGGAAATCATATGGAACTGCGGATCTCTCAGACTTTTGAATTCGACAAACTGCAAATCGCCTGTGAGTGAAGAATCGGTACTGAATGTCGCCATATTCATTATCTGTATCCGTCCTTGTCCGTCGGGCTTGAGATCGGATATTTTGACACCGCCTTCGCTGTATATCTGGAGCAAAGGAACCTTCTCTGAACTTCCGTATATCCACCCCTTATCATTCCAGTCATGATAGAATGCCTCCGCGCCGCTCCTTGTCGATGCATTTGAACTGACACGGAGAGCCTCCATGCTCACGCCGCTGAATGAATCTTCTTTTATCTTTGTGTCACCCCACACTCCTATCAACTCAGCGACGTTTCTGAGAGATGCGAATGCTTCCGATCCGATAGTGGTTTTCTCAGGAAGAATCACCTCTATGAGACCAGTTCCGTAGAAAGCAGCTTCGCCGATTTCAAGCGTCTCGCCTGTATCAAGGAATTCAAAGGATGTCAGGGATGAACAGCCAGTGAATGCCGAACTGCTTATTGCTGCAACTTTCTTGGCGGAGACCTCGAGAACATCGGACGAGGAGAACGCGTTAACCGGGACGGAGATTATTTCATTAAGATCGACAGATATGGACGGACATTTCTCGAAAGCCGATGATGTCATTTGCTTCACACCGTCTCTGACAGTGAACTTATTGCCGCTGTCCTGAAGTTTGGACTTTATCAGCATTGGTAATTTATACAGCTGATCGGGATTTCCGCCGCTGTCGACTCTGTACAATGCCCCCTCTTCACCGGGACTGCCGGGATTGGAAATCAGCGACACATATTTCGGATTGTCCGGTGCAGTTGTGAAGTACTCCAGCGCATAAATGTGGTCAAATGCGGAAACGCCTATGTTTGAGACCATGCCCAGATTCGCATACGGCAGCTTTGTATGTTCAAAGACGTTGTTACCTATCGTATACAGCTGAAGCGCAGGCAGAGTGACCGAGACGATGTTTCTTCCGGTGAATGCGCTGTTGCCGATCGCAGTTACACTCTGGAGCTGAAGTGAATAGCCTATCTTTGCCGTATCCATATCGGCCGCAGCATCAAAGAAAAACGCAAACATACCTACAGTCTCGGCAGCAGGTATAGAGAAAGAGACCTCTATCTTCGATTTGTTGAACGCGTATGGTCCGATGTTTTCTACCTCCGGAAGAGAGATGGAATTGAAATCCCTTGCAAGAGATGTATTCACTTTGGCTCCGAACGCGCCCTCCCCTATCGTTTTCACATGAGGAAGACTGAGAGTCGCTATGAGCGGTATATCGCCGGCATATGGAATAAAGTTGACCACATCCAATATCGCAAAGGCATAGTCTCCGACAGTTTCGAGGTAGTTTGCTGTAATCGAAGTGACACTAGTACAATGCATAAATGCCTGATAGCCCACATCCGTTACATTCTTCAGATTAAGGCTCTTCAGTCCCGTACATTCTCTGAACGCTGAGGCATCGATTCTTTTCACGTTTTCACCCATATCGAGAGTGACCATATGCTCTTTTTGAAAGAAAGCGTTCGTACCGATAACAGTCACTTTGTACTGTATTCCCGTATTGCCGTCTGTATATATGCTCGGAACAGTAACCAGGTCTTCATTGAAATTGTAACTCTTCAACGTGACCTCCTTTGTACTTGGGTTTCCATCCAGATCAAGACTGTCCGAATCATCATAAACGAACGTGAATCTGTCCGCCGGCGATCCGAACACTATTTCGGTCGCGGACGAACCGTTGTCAGCACTCAGCAGGAACGCCGAGGCGGTCATAATTACCAGAAGAGCTGTCACCAGCACTATCCTATTTGCCTTCTTACTTGGTTTCCCCCCCCCCCCTAGGGAGGCGGTCTAACGCACGAGAGCCAACTAGCATGGTCAGTTCATAGATATACGAATATATGTATATGTCGTTGACCCCAAATAATACCTAAAAAATGACTGGTCTCCGCCATCGCGGCAGCAGCATTCACACAAAGCACCGAGAATAACACATAACTTATAGACATATATACAGTCGGAACACGCATAACGACATATGCCATCTGAAACCCAGAGCTGTGACTGATCAGGCCACAGGCCGTCCGGACAGCGGAACCTGCACATACAGACACATTCTACAATAAAATTGCACACTACAGGATAATAAATAAGGAGGATGAGATTTTTTCATACGCAACCTGTTTGACTGCTAGACCATATCCAGCGACGTAACGGACTTTAGTAAGCCAGGACTGAATATCTCGGCGAACCTCGATACTTACATCCGGCTTCTATCAAACTCATCATTTATGAGCGTCCTATGGTACCTCTTTTTCAAGGTGGCTTCGAGCTTAGATGCCTTCAGCTCTTATCCACTGCCGCGTGGCTACTCAGCATGCCTTGTCAGACAACTGATAAACTAGAGGCGACGAACCCCTGTTCCTCTCGTACTAAAGGGTCCTTCTCGTCAGGTACCTACACCTCCATCAAAAAGCAACAAAACTGTCTCGCGACGTTTTAAACCCAGCTCACGATCCCTTTTAATGGGCGAACAACCCCACCCTTGGCAGCTGCTGCACCACCAGGATAGGGAGAGCCGACAGCGAAGTAGCAAGCCACGAGGTCGATATGAACTCTTGCTCGTGACAACTCAATTATCCCCAGGGTAATTTTTCTGACATCAATCACCCCCACTCAGGAGGTTGATTGGTTCGCTAGGCCATAGTTTCCTATCTCCGAACCCTATTGTCTGGTTCCGAGTCAAGCTAGCTTATACCCTTACATTCTTCGGTAGATTTCTGACCTACCTGAGCTAACCATTGGGCGCCCTTGTTATCTTTTTGAGGGCGTGGCGCCCCACCCGAACTACCTGCCTATAGCTGTCCCTCCGAAGAGGTAAGTCGTAAAAACTGATAAGGGCGGTGTTTCATCGTTGGCTCGGAGAGATGCTGGCGCACCTTCCTGGGTAACGTCTCCCGCCTACCCTACACATATCAGTTCTTACAACAACAACAGGTTGTAGTGAAACTCCATGGGGTCTTCGCTTTCAGATGGAGGGGTCTGGATTGTGCACCAGACAGATTGATTTCACTAGCGTCAAGGCGGGGACAGTAGAACTCTCGTTGAGCCTTCATGCAAGTCGCCAATTAAGCGACAAGGTATTACGCTACCTTAAGAGGGTCATAGTTACCCCCGCCGTTTATCGGTCCTTCGTTCCGTTGAAACAGAATTTCAGATGCCGACACTGGGCAGGCTTCGGCCTCTATACACATCCTTTCGAACTAGCAGAGACCTATGTTTTTATTAAACAGTCGGAGTTCTCTTGTCACTGCGACCAGTAGATCTCTCTACTGGCACCCCTTCTCCCGAAGTTACAGGGCTAATTTGCCGAGTTCCCTCGCCTTGATTATGCTAACACGCCTTAGGCTACTCACCTAGGGACACCTGTGTCGGTTCTTGGTACGAATAGAATATCTGTAACCACACCTTTTTCACGGGGACCAAGACTCATCATAAGTGAGATTACTCTCACCCCATCATGCTTTCATCCGCTTCTCACCATTACGGTTCTTCACGGACTTATACAATTAGATACACTGACTTATGTACAATGACTATCTCGATCCTACGATGTGGACAAAGGATACTCTAGTACAGGAATATTAACCTGTTTCCCATTCGATAACTTCGATTAAGAGTTACCTTAGGATCGACTAACCCTTGGCTGACGAACATTGCCAAGGAACCCTTGCCCCTGCGGCGACACGGATTCTCACCGTGCTTTGCTGCTACTCTCTCCAGGATCCTCGTTGGTACACGGTCCACAGGACTTCACAGCCCTGCTTCTGCCCATGCACCACGCCCCCTTACCAGATTACATTTCTGCACTCTAAAGTATCGGTGTTCGGTTTAGCCCCGTCCATTTTCTGGGCCCACAATCTCGACCGGTGAGCTGTTACGCTATCTTTAAAGGATGGCTGCTTCTAAGCCCACCTCCCGGTTGTCTTGGACTGCCGACGCCATTTCATATTACACTTGACCGAAACTTAGGGACCTTAACTTTAGTCTGGGTTGTTTCCCTTATGGCCATCAAGCTTACCCCGGATGGCCTTGCTCCCGACGTCTACGACGAACGCAAATTCGGAGTTTGACAGGATGCCGAGGAATTTCTTCCCCTAAGCACCCAATCGGTGCTCTACCTCACATTCAATCTCAATCGAGATCTAGCTACGACTAGTTTCAGGGGGAACCAGCTATATCCGGCCTAGATTGGCCTTTCACCCCTATACCCAAGTCATCCAAACGATTTGCACATCAGAACTGGTTCGGACCTCCACCTCCCCTTCGAGAGGCTTCATCCTGCTCAGGCATAGATCGACCGGCTTCGGGTCTCCGCACCATTGACTCCAGGCGAGCACACCCTGCCCCTCGTTAAAAACTGCGGGCAATCGGTTTCCCTTCGGCTTCCTAATTGAATAGTTAACCTCGCCAATGACCAGAACTCCCTGGATCGTTTTTCTAAACGAATAATATAACACTGGTCCACCATAATGGTTTCTTTCCTTTGATGCTATATAAATCTTTGACCGCATGGTTTCAGGTCTTTTGACCTCCCGTTAAGGGTACTTTTCAGTTTTCGTTCACACTACTACTGCACTATCGGACTAGAGACGTATTTAGGGTTGGAAGTGAATGTCTCCCAGATTCACGCGCGATATCCAACGCACGTTACTCAAGAACTTCTAAAATTTCCATATCGACCTTCTTCTAAGGGGCTATCACCCTCTATGGCATGACTTTCCAGTCAATTTTGAATCTCTCGACTTAGGAATAAAAGAGCCTGCAACACCACATCTCCCGCATGTTTCCATACGGGATTCAGTTTGCCCTGTACCGTGTTCGATCGCCTTTACTAACGGCATCTCAATTGATTTCTTTTCCTGCGGGTACTAAGATGCTTCAATCCCCCGCGTTCCCGATCATTACTGATCATTCCGAAGAATAGGAAGTCCCATTCGGTTATCGTCGGATCATAGGCTTCATGCACCTACCCGACGCTTATCGCAGCTTGACACGACCTTCTTCAGCGCTCTAGCCGAACCATCCCCCATGCGGCGTAGCATCGCCGCTGGCGTATGATCTAGCACACGTCCAGGTTGCGTATGATCGGTGATCATCGGGCTTTGTCCGATCTCATCCTCCATTACGGAGCCCTTACACCTCTTCCCCGAAAGAGGACCTCTCCCCGGGTGCACGGATTTGTTATTCAAACCGGGTTCGTTCCCAAACCCGGGATACTCCCGATGTAGAGGTAGTATATAATCACTACCACTGCAACGGAGACAAGTGCCACGGACCAAATGTTCCGTGAGCTGAATACTCGCGACTATTCGTCACGAATCACACGATGGGTCACATCGCGCAGGTCCTCGTATTCAGGAATTCTATTTAAATCTTTTCAGAAACCACAACAGCATTCAGCAAGCTTGGCTTCCTCCCCAGAAGGATGGGGGACTGAATACCTTGTTGCGGGATGTACAGCCGGCAGAACAGACTCGGCCGCAGCCAAAGCGGGAAGAACCAAACGGATATTTTAAGCACTTACTGATTGCAGAAGCAGCGGAACGGGGACGGCCAATCCGAATCACAGGGCCGACATCAGCACAGGAAGAAGAAGAAGACAATTCCGTGCAGGCAGTGATGAAACACAGAAAGTCCGAGTCCCGTTCAGCGGCAGATATTACCGCGGATATGATTGTGGGTTTTCATCGCGGTATCGGAGCAAGAAACCGTGCATTTATTTCTCTACTGACTTGTACTGTATGTCCATGTGCGGACTTTTCGGGGTTCCTCTTGGTTTGATAATACTCCGCCGACCTTACACCCTTCGCTCTTGAGTATGCGTATTACGCAAAATACGCATTATTCGGAAGAGTCTTTCGGGAGCGGTCCCTGAGACTGCCACCTGCCCATATTTCGCTGATCGCGCATCCCCTGCTTTGATATCTAGTCTCATCCGAAATCAAACTCTTCCGGAGGGGGGCGGTTCTTGCGCTAATGCCTTATAACTCTAATCAATTGGCAGAACCGGGAGAGGTCCGTTTTGAAGGTGAAGACAGAGGAAGGTATCAGAGATCTGAGGGCTATATGGTTCGATAACGGCAAGGTCATGATGATTGATCAGAGGAAACTTCCGCACAAAGTCGAGACGGTCGGTTTCGATGACTACCAAGATGTCGCCGAGGCCATCCGCAATATGACAATCCGCGGTGCGCCGTCGATAGGTGCCGCGGCTGCTTACGCAATGTGTCTGGCAGTTCTTTCCGGAGCCGATCTGCAAAAAGCATCCAAACTCATAAAAGCTGCCAGACCTACCGCCAATGATCTCTTCTTCGCAACCGACCATATGTATTCTCTCATGAGGGAAGAATGTGATCCTATCGAAGCCGCAGACGGTTATGCAGATATGATCATCGGAAAATGCAAAAAAATAGGGGAATTTGGCTCCGGACTCATAAAGGACGGTATGAAGATTATGACTCACTGCAATGCCGGGGCACTTGCGACTGTCGACGTAGGTACTGCGCTGGCTCCGATGAGAGCGGCACGGGACGAGGGAAAAAAGTTTTTCGTATACGTTTCGGAGACGAGGCCCAGGCTTCAGGGCATGCAGCTGACTGCATGGGAACTCGGTCAGGAAGGGATCGATCACGCAATAATTCCGGACAGTGCCTCTGCGTACTATATGGGAAAGGGTATCGGCCTCGTAATAACGGGTGCGGACCGCATAGCTTCCAATGGCGACTTCGCCAATAAAATAGGAACGTTCGACAAAGCGATAGCGGCAAAGTATTTCGGAATACCGTTCTATGTCGCTGCACCGATGTCGACATTCGATTTCGGTACGGAGACCGGCAAGGACATAGAGATCGAACAGAGGTCCGAGGGGGAGATCACAGAAATGGCGGGAGTGAAGATAGCCCCTGAGGGGTCTCCGGCTGTGAACCCTGCATTCGATGTTACTCCTTCGGATCTTGTCACCGGTTTCATAACCGAGAAAGGGATACTGAATCCGAAAAACATAAGAAAGGTGACGGCAGATGAATGAACAGTTCGCACGCAGAAAGCTGGCAGAAACATGCAAACGCATTTACGATCGAAATTTGACCGTATCCGCGGGCGGGAACATGAGCCTCCGCCTAAGCGACAGTGAATTCGTAATAACTCCTACGGGAAGAAACAAAGGTTCGATCGGGCCGGACGAGATGGTGCTGATGAACATGAAAGGAAAGGTACTTTCCGATGGCAGACCGTCCGTGGAGAAGGGTTTTCACATCGCATTGCTGACAGCAAACCCCGACACGGCTTCAGTCATACACTGTCACCCTCTGTACTGCACTGCACTTGCGGTGAGGGGAGAAAATATCCGGAGCGCACTTACCCCCGAGGGCATCATACTCCTTGGAAATGTACCTATGGTCGGCTATTTTACGCCCGGCTCTAAGAAACTTACGGACGCTGTCGCTGAGCATTCCTCCTCCAATGCTATGCTGTTGGAGAGGCACGGTGCAATAACGCAGGGCAGATCGCTCGAGGAGGCCTTCAACCGGATGGAGGAACTTGAGTTCCAGGCCAGACTGCAGGCGATGGTCGGAGATGCACGCGAACTTCCGGCATCCGAAATAAAAAAACTTCAAAGGATGTGACATCATGGCAGTGCTGGTTACGAAGTGGTTCGGAGTATTCGTTCTTGATGAAAAAAGCGGAAGAGTCATAGATAAACATCTGATGCCAAAAGACCCCGGCCTCATAGCAGAAAAACTGGCATTGATGCAGAGAGGTTCTGTTCTGGAGGAGGAGAAAGAGCTTGCCGGAAAGTTTCCCAGGATATACGTGTCTGGCAGCAGACAGTCCGGACTCGGGAAGCCTATGTTCTATGACTCGTCCTTTCTTGATGCCGGATCCTTCGGATTCGGTGAGGATATCATGCACAGTGCCATGCTGGGCCTCGGCGTACTGAGGACATCCGAACCAATACCTCCGGATCGAAACCTGGTTCACGCGATAAGGGGACTGGATGATATCATCGAAAGTTCCAACCGCCTCAGCGAGAGACTTCATGAGTGGTACGGGATGCACTTTCCCGAACTTTCGGATATAGCAAAAGACGAGACCTATTCCCGGCTGATATGCGATCACGGAGACAGGGAAAGCATCACGGAGGAACTTAACCTGGATATCGGTTCCATAGGTTCCGATATAGATGACAGCGATCTCAGAGCCGTGATGGGGCTGGCCGATAAAGTTCTGAGACTGTACGAGGAAAAGGAGATTATGGAACTTTACATAGCAGAGATAGCATCCAGAACCGCACCGAACATGTGTGCGCTGGCAGGTGCCCCGCTTTCGGCACGGCTGATATCGCTGGCAGGCGGATTGGACAGACTGTCTTCGCTCCCTTCTTCGACCGTGCAGCTCTTGGGTGCAGAAAAAGCCATGTTCAGGCATCTGAAATCCGGCAAACGGCCTCCGAAACACGGAGTAATATTTCAGCATCCCGACATCCACAGGTCCCCGTATTGGCAGCGAGGCAAGATCGCACGGGCTATTGCCGGAAAAATACTTATCGCAGCGAAGATAGACGCCAACAGAGGTCAGTTCAGAGGCGATACTCTGAGAGAAGAATTCGAGGCGCGTGTCGAAGACATACGGAAACGCTATCCGGAGGCTCCGAAAAAATCACATAGCCAGGATGCCAGAAGGAGGAAGAGCGGCGGCAAACACGGACGCTGATCTTTGCTCGCAAAATATATTTAAGTGTAAGAAGGATAGGGAGCATGCGATAAAGATGCGGCCGCTATCGGTCCCTCAGTCCACTATAAGACTCGGGATGAGCATGATTGCCGATCGGCGGCGTATACAAGGTGATAATATGTGGGAAATGAAGGAGATCAGGGAGCTGAAAGTAGGGAGGTATGTCAACATTGACGAGTCCCCATGCAAAATAATATCTATCAGCACGTCAAAGCCGGGGAAACATGGGTCTGCAAAGGCCAATATCGAGGCTGCCGATATTTTTACGGGTTCAAAGAAGTCGATAAATGCCCCGGTCAGCACAAAGGTACAGGTCCCCCAGATAGATAAAAGAAAAGGGCAGGTTCTGTCAATACAGGGCGGAGAGGTCCAGATAATGGATCTTGAGACTTTCGAAACGTTTTCGATGGCTATCAACGCGGATCACGAGGGCAGTCTCGATGAAGGCGGAGAAGTCATGTACCTTGTCGCAATGGGAAGGAACAAGCTTCTGTGAGATGATAGTGTGCCGTACGGGATATCCTATGCGGGGGCAGAATCGGACTACGGTTCCGCCGATGCTTTCATACTGGGCATCCCTTATGACAGAACATCAAGTTTCAGGGCGGGTGCCAGGGAGGCACCTTTCCACATACGGCGGGCATCGTATAATTTCGAAGAGACCCTTTTCGAGCACGGTGCGGATCTTCCCAGAATGAACGTATTCGATCAGGGGAACTGTGAGGATTCCTTCCTGCCTGAAGATATGATGGACGAAGTTGAGTTTTTCATGTCACGGGCGGTAAAAGACGGGAAATTCACCGTCGCGATGGGCGGAGAACACTCCGTGAACATACCGATAATCAGATGTTTCGGGAAAGATGTCGCCCTCATAACAATAGATGCTCACCTCGACTCCAGGGACGAATATCTGGGAACAGAATACAGCCATGCGTGTGTCACGAGACGTGCCGCCGAACATCTGGGCCTCGATAATGTTTTCTCCTTGGGTGTCAGGTCGATCTCCAGAGAAGAGCTGCAGAGAGACGATATCGTTCAGCATATAACCTCCTTTGAGATCAAGGACAAGGGAATCGTATGGGCAGTGAAAACCGCCCTGGAAACCATCAGAAGCGAGCGTGTATACCTTTCCCTGGATATTGACGGCATAGATCCGGCATTCGCACCCGGAACCGGCACACCGGAGCCTTTCGGTCTTGACCCCGCAGATGTGAAGAAAGCAATCAATATCATCGGGGAGAGGCTTGTAGGCTTTGATGTTACCGAGGTCTGTCCCCCCGCCGATCCTTCGGGCATAACGTCTGTACTTGCGGCCAGATTCATAAACGAGGCCCTTGCTGTCCGCGCCAAGAGCCTTCTCTGAATCAGTGATTCAGGTACTCCCTTGCAAGAGTTTCATATTTATCTGCCCTGCTCCTCGCAGCCTCTTCGTCCTTCGATTCGGAATATATTCTGAATATCGGTTCTGTTCCCGAGGGCCTGGCCAGCACCCATCCGTCATCAAATATTATCTTTATACCGTCTGTGCTGTCTGTCTTTGCCCCGGCACTCGCGTTTGCCAAATATTCGAGAACATGTTTCTTCATGTCATCAGGGCATTCGATCTTTGCTTTGACCGTATGATACACCGGAAGTTTCGATATCTGACTGTTAAGGGGGGCTTCTTTCACTATGCACTCCAGCATCTTCGCGATCGTCATTGCTCCGTCTCTGCAGTATTGCATTTCCGGGAAGATCAATCCCCCGTTTTCCTCCCCGCCGAACACGGCACCGGTTTCGATCATCCTTCTGGCTACCACCGGCGAACCCACGGCGGTGTACTCTGTCTTGCCGCCCGACTCCCTTACGACCTCTCCGACAAGAGATGAAGAACTGATCGGAGTCACGACGAGTCCTTTCTCCTTTGACAGGACATACTTCGATATGAGTGCCAAGCTTTTGTCTCCGCTGACGAACTTTCCGTCGCTGGTTATGAATACGCATCGGTCCGCATCACCATCGTGAGCTATTCCCAGATCGGAACCTGTGGCCTGCGTCAGAGAAATCAGATCTTTGAGATTTTCTTCCGTGGGTTCGCTGAGATGTCCGGGGAACTCCCCCTGAGGATTGCAGTTGAGAGTTATCGCCCTCACATTCAGCTTTTTGAGGAGGAGAGGGGATGTCTCGCATGCCGCACCGTTCGCGCAATCCAGACATGCTTTGAGTCCCGCTTTTTTTATTGCCTCGGAATCAACCTTGGATATCACGGCATCCACGTACTCTTCTCCTGCTCCTCCGATCCTGTGCATGCCCTCCACCGAATCCCAGGGAGCACACGGTATTTCCTCGGAATGTCGTGCTTCGATCAGCTGCTCTTCTTCCCGGCTTGCCTCTGTTCCGTCGGCCGATATGCATTTTATTCCATTGAACTGAGGAGGGTTGTGGGAGGCTGTGATCATCACACCTCCGTTGACATTATCGTGCATCTTCACATAGTACTGTACCGCAGGAGTCGGCAGGACCCCAAGGTCCAGGACTTTCACTCCCACTGACATTATCCCGGATGACACTGCCGTCTTTATCATATCTGCGGATGTCCTTGTATCCGTGGCTATTGCCAAAGTGCCGCCCATCACAACTCCTATCGCCTTTCCCACCCGGAGTGCCAGATCCGAGGTCATATCGGCGTTGATGACACCTCTGATCCCGTTGGTTCCGAAGAGCCTCTCCGGCAACTTACATCCTCCTCGCAGCCAGCATTATGGATACTGTATCCGCACATGTTTTGCAGGCATCGGCAGCCATCTCCAGTGAAAATATGAGTTCTCTGGTGAGCATGACGGCTCGCGGGTCCATAGGCGACAGGTGAACCTGTTTCGTACATGAAAAGTACAGTCCGTCAATTATTTTTTCCTGATCGTAGACCGCCTCGATGTTTCTGAGCGTATCCGGAGAATCCGAATCCATGTTTTCTACAACTTTGACGAGATGTCTGACCGCCGGTATAAGTTCGGCCGACATTTTTCCGATTTCCAGCCATATGTTTTCCGGGACGAGGGCATTGGTCTCTTTCAGAAGCTGTATGTGTATCGCACCTTCTTTGGACCAATTGGCGATCTGATCCATTTTCCTTATGAAGTGAATAAGGTCTTCTCTCTCCTGTACACTCAGTTCCCCTCCCGAAACATCTGCACACAGCCTGTCCTCGATCTTGTCCGCCTCCCTTTCGGAGATCATAAGCCTCTCGATGCATTTCATGGCATCAACTTGGTCGCCCCTGCCTATAGCAATGAGTGCCAGGTCAAGCTCCGTGACCGCATCCAAAACTACCAGACCATGGCTTCTGGAACCCATTCTGACCGTCTCTTCCTTCCTCTTGGAAAACCATCCCATTATACCTCTCTTTTCATTCAAGTTTGATCGCCTCTTCCAGTCCCTCTTTCGGTCTCGCAAAGACTTTTGTCGCCTTCTTGTTGAACACGAGGTGCACTTTGCTGCCTATTTTGGGCACCTCGTCGTTTGATGACACATAGTAGTCTATGTAGTCTGTGGTCTCGGCAAGTGTCCTTATTTTCCAATAGGTGCCCATAAACACCGCTCCGATTATCTCTGCTCCGAGACCGTCGTTCGCCGTATATACATTCTCTGGGCGGACGGATATTACAACGGGGTCTCCGGCCTTGAAGCCGGATTTCGATACCCTTACAACCTGCCCTCCTCTCAGTCTGACAGTGGTCTTCCCCGTTTTTGTTTTTCCGGAGACTGTACATTCCATCAGATTCGTCTCTCCTATGAAATAAGCTGCGAATATTGATCCGGGATTTCTGTACATATTGAGGGGGGTCCCGACCTCCTGTATCCCCCCCGCCCTCATCAGCAGAATTCTGTCGGATACGGACATCGCCTCCTCCTGATCGTGTGTAACATGCAGGACCGTTATCCCCAGTTTTTTGACCAGTCTTCTCAATTCATATCTGAGTTCGACACGCACGCGTGCATCCAGAGCCGACAGGGGTTCGTCGAGCATCAGCATTTTCGACCCCGATGCCAGCGCTCTTGCTATGGCAACCTTCTGCTGCTCTCCGCCGGACAGTTCGGACGGGAACATTCCGGCACGGTCGAACATCTTCACTAATTCCAGATGATCCTTGGATATCCGATTCGCTTCGTCAGAAGATGTGTCCTTGACCCTCTGACTGTACCCTACGTTATCCATTATTGTCATGTTGGGGAACAGTGCTATGTTCTGGAACACATACCCTGTGTCTCTGTCCTCCATCGGTATGTCGGTCACGTCTTCTCCGTCCACCGTTACTCTTCCTTCCGTTGGTTTCCATATCCCTGAAATAACCTTTATCAGAGTGGTCTTGCCGCATCCGGACGGACCCAGGACCGTAAGGTATTCGCCCTTCGCAACAGACAGGCTTATGTTCCTGACGGCATAGAGGTCCCCGAACTTCATTGAGATATTTTCCAGCCTTATCTTCATATCAGTCCAGCCTCAGTTCCTCGTCTATTTCTCTGGGAGATATCGCAAAAATATTGGCTTTTTCAGGCATCCATGTGACCATTACTTCGTCGCCGATTTCGTAATCGTCATACCTCCTGTTAGGAAGTTTCGATGATATCAGGCCTGCGTCTTTCGTATCTACCTCTATCGTTACAGTCGCGCCCTCGTACAGTATCCTCTCAACTCTTCCTCTGAAGAATCCATGAGGTGTTTCCGGTTCGGGCTTTTCCTCTGTCGGACTCACGATTGCAGGTATCCTTGTGGATCCGATCTTTACCGCTACCGCCACATCGGTTCCCTCCGGGATCTCGGTTCTGCGGGCTTTGATCAGAGTACCGTTATCCAGTACGACCTCTGTAAAGTCATCGCATACGGACGATATTTTTCCTGTAAATATGTTGGATCTTCCCACAAAATTTGCCACGAAAGGCGTTTTGGGATCCTGAAACACCTCCATCGGCGTCCCTGCCTGGACTATCCGTCCGTTTCTTATCACGGCGATACGGTCTGCCATCTCCAGTGCCTCATCCTGATCGTGTGTCACATGTATTGCGGTCAATCCCATCTCTTTGACCAGCGATCTCAGCTCCTGTCTGAGTTCCAGTCTCAGTCTTGCGTCAAGTGCCCTGAGGGGTTCGTCCAGAAGCAGAATATCCGAATCGGATGCCAGGGCCCTTGCGAGGGCGGTCCTCTGCTGCTGTCCGCCGCTCAGCTCACGCGGGTAAGCATTCGCTTTGCCCTCCATGTGGACCATCTTTATCATGCTTTTTACGAGTTGTTTCGATGTTTCTTCGTCCCATTCTTTGATCTGCGGCGAGAACATTACATTCCCGTAGACTGTCTTCGACGGAAACAGGGAATAGACCTGCGAAAGCATTGTTGCCCTTCTCTCGCTGACAGGTACATCCGTCACGTCGATCCCGTCGAACAATACCCTTCCGCCGTCGGGTTTCGTGAGTCCGCATATCATCCTGAGACACGTTGTCTTACCGGAACCCGTCGGTCCGAGTATGCACAGGTACTCCCCGTCTTTTACTTTCAGCGACAGTCCATCCGCCGCAGAACAGCTACCGAAGTTTTTCTGAAGACTGTCAAGTACGATTTCAGGCACGGCTGCCACCTCTGTTCACTGCGATCCTTACCGCAAGCATGAATGCGAAACATATCGCAATGAGTACTATCGAACAGAATGCCGCCTCAGAATAGCGGTTTGCACTTATCAGCCCCATTATATACACCGGGACTGTCTCCACCGAATCGCTTATTGCAACAGTCGCACCCGTCTCCCCGAGACTTCTCGTGAACGCAAGTATCGCTCCGGCGATGACTGATGACTTTATTATCGGCATCAGCACTTTCGAAAAAGCCTGGAACGGTTTTGCTCCCAGAGTCATGGCCACTTCTTCATATGAAATATCAACTTCTTCCACGGCACCTGTCACGTTTCTTACGACCAGCGGGAACGTGAACGCTATATGGCCGAGTATCACCATCAGAAGACCCATGGAATCCCCTGCATATATGCTTCCCCAGAACAGTGCAAGGGAGAATCCCAGCGCGGTGGTCGGTATTATCAGCGGCACATTGACAAGACTATCCAGAATTTTTCCGGATTTGGTGTGTCTTTTCCTTGCTATGTACAGAGCCACCGGAATACCGAACACCATATTGAAAACGACCGCGACACCCGCTATCAGGAAGGATATCCCGGTCGAATACAGCAGCGCACCGAAATCTATGTCGGCCATTGGCTGAGTCAGATACGTGAAGATATAGAAAGTGGGAAGGAGTACAACAACCGCAAGAAACATCACGGAAACCGTATCCTTCAGTTTCGGCATCGCACCTCTGCTGACGAACCTCCCGAATTTCGGCCACACTTTCTTAACAGGTATCCTGAATCTCATTATCAGTACCTTCACGACCACCAGCAGAATCAGTGCCAATACTATCATCAGAACACTTATCAGAATCATAGATCCCATTGCGGCATCGGTGCCGTATTCGGTTTTCATGTAGGCGATGAAGGTCGGCCCTGTGAAGAATAACGATCCCACTCCCATCATCTGCAGAGCTATGAGCGTCCCTCCGGTCTCTGAAAGAGATCTCGCGAAGCAAAGTATAGTGCCAGTAACAAGGCCCGCCCGGAAAAGAGGGAGGGTGATCGTTCTCACCGCAGTGAATCTTGATGCGGAGAGAGTCATTGCGGCAGTTTCGTAGTTGGGTTCGATCTGCTCGAGGATTGCCGACAGAGACCTTACCATGTATGGGTATGTGAATATCGTATGAAGCAGAATCAACATTATGTACGGAGATACGATGAGTCCGAGTCCCGGTATAGTTATGCCCTCCGGGGCACCCCAGAACATAACAACAGAGATACCCAATACCGCTGTGGGGAATGCCAGGGGCATATCCATGAGTGTATCCAGATATTTTTTTCCTTTGAATTGTTTCCTGACC
This sequence comes from Candidatus Methanoplasma glyptotermitis, assembly GCA_031267895.1. Lineage (GTDB taxonomy): Archaea > Thermoplasmatota > Thermoplasmata > Methanomassiliicoccales > Methanomethylophilaceae > Methanoplasma > Methanoplasma glyptotermitis. Next base: position 24,298 of record JAIRYF010000007.1, on the reverse strand, counting down.
ATTATCCAGGCCATCGGTATACCGACGGCCACATCGATCACCGTAACGATACAGGCTATGCTGAACGAGTTCCACAGAGCACTCGTTATCACGGACATAGTCACGGGGTCCCCGAAGACCTCGCTCACGATGCCCCACTCCGTGAACATCTTCAGGATGACAAAAACCGACGGAATTATCACCAGTACCGCGAACACCAGACAGACGAGGGAGAACCACGCCTTCCTTGACCGTTCATCATCGGAAATCCTGTTTATCCATTCGAACACGGACATAGGCTCACCTTTCCCGATGTCTCACCGTAACGGCATATCCGTCAAAGGATGGAAATACTTACGACATTGTTGCCGCGGAGCACTACCGTGCCCAGACGCCTCTCTTCCTCGCCGACCGCGTTATTTTCTGCGGTTTCGTCCAAAACCATATTCATATACTCATCGAAACCCGCAAGCTTGCCTTCCAGTATCCTTCCGTCTTTGAGAAGGAGCGAGACCCGCTTATCCAAGGACTTTTCCAGCAGCGCGTGTGGCATCACCATGTTATCAGACCCGACCATGGGGTGCCTGATTAAAAAAGCTTTTCCCAGGAGGAACGGGTGCCGGCCCTGTCTCGTCCGATAAATCCTCATGCCCGTACACAGTGCCTCTGCGGACCTCTTTCCAAGGTGCCGGCACAGCTTGAAACCGCACCGCGTCCGATGCCGAAACCAATGGACAGACAATACACAGCATGTGCCGTCTGCCGGCCCGATAACCATGAGAATGAATTGGTTGCAGTAGGGCCGCGCACGCACAGGTGCGGCCGGCAGTCCGATGTGCATCCCGGGAAATTCGCCGAGGTACGGAACTTCGGAAAGTATTCGCATTATGCTGAGGTTTCGACCTCGGCCGATCACATATTCTTGGCCTGGGATTCGATCCATTTCTTTATGTCGGATATCCTGGTGCTTCCGATTCCGAAATATTCGGAGAACTTCTTTGTCGTTGTGAGTTCCAGCGTTTGGCCGGATCTCTTGCCGGATACCATATCCATATCGATCAGCGCATGTACATCGTCGTACGTTCTGGCACCGCGGGTTTTGAACAGTTCGGACTGGAGGACCGGCTGATTGTATGCTATTGTGCTGAGAGTACGCATCATGCCTCCCGTCATTTCGGCTTTTGCGAACTTCCCCGCATAATCCGTATACTCTGTCCTGAGCATCATACGGTACTCATTCCCGATCTTTGCGATCATTATCGCAGAATCGCGCTCATCGTACTCCCGTCTGAGATCTTTCAGCGCATGTCTTATTTCGGCTTCCGGAAGTCCTGTCTTCTCGGCTATACCGGAAACACCGATCTTTTCCGAGCTTGAGAAGAGTGCCGCCTCGACTGCGCCCCTCTCATTCACCTCAGCTCACCGCCTCGGCCTCTTCTTCCCGTCCCTCAAGCACAGACGGTATTCCGGGGACATTCATCTCCACGAATATCTCCCCCTCCGGCAGCGATCCCTGCCATATACCGAGTCTCCCGTCTCTGACCAGATGGAGAACAGATACAAACACTCTGAGATTTTCCATTATATCTCCGGTGTACAGCTCATCGATCTGTATCGGGCCGGTTCCAAGCCTGACTATTCTGCCCCATACGAATTCGACATCCTGTTTGTCATCTTCGTCATGGGCTTTGTTATCGAATTTCTTCGGAAGTTTTTCGTTCAATTCGATTCTGACTCTCTCTCTTTCGCGGCAGATCTCCATCTCCGCCCTCGCTTCTTCGAAAGCATCCAGCAATTCGTACATGGTTACCGGGCGGGATGTCTCCCTGCCGTACGCCTCTTTGAAGGAGATCTCCGGCACCACCATAGCTTCATCCTCGTCTTCGAAGGAAAAATCGAAAAATTCCTCTTCCGGAGGCTCATCTGACCTGGAACATGTCGCCTCCGACTGAAGTCTGAGGATCTTCCAGGCCATGAGCATCAGCTTGCCTGCCACGATCATGTCGAACTTGTTCTCCGCGACCTTTCTGGAATAAAGTTTCGCGAATTCGCTCAGATCTATCTCCCACGGGTCGATTCCGTTATCCAGCACGAGACTGAAGGCCGCCCTCACCGACTCATCCGCGGGATCGTTCAGCTTCTCTCCCAAACCGGCCTTCCCGAGAATGTCCATATAGCCGTTTATCCTGGCATATGTTTCGCTGTCCTCTGTCAGGGCTTTGTGAAACAGCAGATGCTGCTCCATTTCCTCTCTCTTCATTTCTCCGTCCATTTGCATCCCATCCCTTTCACGTTTTCGTTTCCTGCCTTCTCAGAGCCTCTTCCTCGTATTTTGATACTTCGGCCATGTCCGGCTGCATTATGACCTTGCTTATACCCGACGGCGGCCTGGTAACTCCTATAAGGTGATCTGCCGTCGCAAGTGTTACTTTCCTTAATGATACCTGTATGAATTGGGCTTTTCCCGAACTTTCTCTGACTCTCTTTGCCACCATTTCGGCGTTGACCGAGTCCAGGAACATGTCCACTTCGTCCAGTACATAGAACGGAGACGGCTGGTGTTCCTGGATAGCGAAAATGAAAGCAAGTGCAGTGAGGGACTTTTCCCCCCCGGACAATGCCTCCAGTCTCAGCAGTTTGCCGTTCTTGGGCTTCGCGTTTATGGTCAGACCGCCGATGAACGGGTCGTCCCCGTTCTCGAGACCCATGAATGCCTCGCCTCCTCCGGACAGCTGGGCATATATCTCCCTGAAATTTCTGTTCACGGCATCGTACGATTCCATGAACAGTCCTTTCTTTTGGAAATTCAGAGAATCAGTCAGATCGCTGAGTTCCTTCATCCTGCGTTTGAGGCTGCCGACATCCGACATAAGGCTGTCATATCTGCCCTTGCGTTCCTCGTAGTCGTCTATTGCCCGAAGGTTCACGTTGCCTATCTTCGACAGGATGTTCTCGCATGACCTTATAGTACGTCTGATCTCCTCTTCCGAAGGTATCGGAAGTTCAGCCTGTATCTTTGTCTCGGCGATCTCCGCCCTGAGCTGCCTTATGTTCTCCGCAGCGATATTCACCTGTGCGCTGTGCGAAGATCTTATTCCTTCCTTTGTCTCGATCTTCTCCTGTACGGAACTCCTCTCGCCGGAAAGTCTGAATCCGTTCCCGACCAGAGCGTCCTTTTGGTCCCTGAGATCTTCTATCCCCGATTCCATATCAGTCTCTATCTTCCTGAGGGCCTCGAGCTCTGTGGCGATCCTCTCGATCTCCTTCCTGTTATTGGACACAGACTCTTCATTTTCCCGGATCTTCTTCTGTACCGACATCGTCTGTACTTCAAGCGATTCCCGCTGTTTGCCGAGTCCTGTGACCTCTGCCTCAAGACCGCTCCGCTGAGAACGCAGATCGGATACATCGTTGGAGAGCCTGTAGACGCTGTCCCTTACTTTTTGTATCCTTTCCTGCATCTCGGCCGGAGCTATGGCCGTTATGCGCTCCCTGATCTCTGCTCTCTCATCTCTTTTAGCTGCAAGAGACACCGATATGTCATCAAGGTTCTTCCTGAGCACAGCGAGTTCTTTGTCCTTCGTATCGCATTCTTCCGTTTTCGCCGAAAGCTCACTGGCAAGCTGCTGTCTCGTCTTCCTGAGTTCTGATATTTTTGCGGTGAGCTGCCCTATCTGTGCCTGTGCTCCCAACCCTTCTTTCGAGACCTTTCTCATTTCGTCATCCATGGCACGGATGCCGTCCCTTATTCCTCTGAGTTGAGTCCTCAGAGCATCCATCGACTCGTTGGCCGCTCTGAGCTTGGAACTCACCTCATCCAATCTGGATTCCGATGCTGCACCGAATTTCAGCACGCTCTGCTGGTTCAGTGTTCCTCCCGTGATAGCACCCGATGCCTCCAGAAGCTCCCCGTTTCTGGTGACAAGCCTCACTCCTCCCATGAGTGCCCTGGCTTCCTGGAGAGTGTTGACAACGAGAGTATCCTGGAATACATACCAGAACACATTGGCGTACTTGGGATCGTAATCAATCAGATCTGTCGCATATCCCTCGGTCTGCTTTGAACTCATTATGGCTTTTGCCCTGGGCTTGCCGCCGGCCATCTTGCTTATCGGCAGGAACGTCACCCTGCCGAGCTTCTCTTTTTTGAGATAGGATATGCAGTCGGATGCCACTTGATCATCGTTCACGACGATCGCTTTCATCTTACCCCCGGCCGCTACAGACAGGGCAGTCTCGTAACCGGGCTGCACAACGGCAAGTTCCTGAACCGTTCCATGGATACCTGTAGCCATCCCTTTATCTCTGAGTCCGATTATCGCGGCTGCAGCCTCGTCTCCCTTATTCACTCTGTTGGAGACTTTCTTCTCGGCAAGAAGTTCGTTATATTGAGTCTCCAGCCTCCTTACTGCCTCCTTGAGTTCAGACTCCTGCCTCTCAAGTTCGGCCTCTTTCTTCTTCAAATCCATTATCTTATTTGAGATCTCCTCAATCCCGCCGTGGGGGCCTGATTCCCGCCTGATTTCATTCAGACTCCATTCGGAATCCTTTATATCAAAATCCGCGGACTGAAGTCTTTCATCCAACAGTGCTCTGGATCTTGCAAGGCTCTCGGTGACCGCAGAAGCCTTGGCGTAATCCACCTCGGCCTCGTGTTCGGTCTTCTCTTCGGAGTCTATCTCCACCTCAAGTTCGCTGAGTCTGTTCTGCAGCTTTGTGTGCTCCCCGCCGTGTTTGGACATCTCCTCGCTGATCTTCAAATCCTCGGCCTTGGCCTCCGCGAGTTCTTTTTCGCGCCCCTCGAGACTGATCAGTATGTCCGAAAGAGATTCGGACAGACTTTTTTGCTCTGCAAGGTTCTCGTTTATCGATTCTTCGAATCCATTTCCAAAAGATTTCTGTTCTTCGATCTCCTCTTCGGCACGTTCGGCACGGTCCTTCTTCGTGGCCATATTTATCTTGGCCTTCTCTATCTCGGCCTTGATCTCCCGGTATTCGGGTCCGACGCGGTCCTCGATCTCTCTTTCTTTCGCCTTTACGGCGGCATCGTTGTCTGCATACTCTTTCTTCAGAGACTCCTTCTTTTCGTTCAGTGTTTGGATATCGCCGGTCAGGGATGCGATCTGCTCCGAAAGCCCGTCCAGTTTGGCCTCCTCTGTATGCAGCTGCCTGTGCGTGAACTGCACCCTTGCCATATCCAGAAGATTTTGGGTTTCGATATACTTCTTCGCATCCTCTCTGTCTTTCTCGAGTTTCTCGATCTGCTTTTCCAGTTCTTCAATGACAATCTGGATGCGTTCCGTGTTCAGTTCGGCTTCCCGGCGTTCTCCGCTCGCTTTGTCTATGTCGGCATCATAACTCGCTATACCTGATATAGCATCCAGGACTCTTCTTCTCTCCATGCTGCCCATCTGGACTATGCGTGTGACATCCCCCTGCTGCACCATGTTGTATCCGTCCGCGCTTATCCTGGCTTTGGTCAGGAGGCCGTCGAATTCCGTAAGAGTGGATTTTCTGTCGTTAACGTAAAAATATGAACTGTAGTCGGTGCCGTTATCCGAGATCTTGACGTATCTGGTGAGTCTGACGGTATCATCGTCCCAAGGCATTATTCTGTCCGAATTATCGAAAACCAGCGATACTTTTGTGTAGCCTGCTTTGCTTTTCGACTTCCCGCCGTCGAATATCAGGTCGGTGAGCTTCCCCGCTCTGACCGCCTTGGAACTCTTTGGTCCGAGCACGAAAAGGATAGCATCTGTGATGTTCGATTTCCCCGAACCGTTCGGTCCCGTGACCGCCATGTAACCTTCCATCAGAGGTATCGTCAGTTTGCCTCCGAAAGATTTGAAATTCTCTAATTCTATTTGCTTCAAGTACACGTCTTTGACCCCTTTTCAAAGGGCAAACGCGAGCTTTCGACTCCGCATGCATCCCATTCGTCCGAGCACGGACTGTATAATACAACGTGTGCGTCGTATTTAAAAACAGCCGGGAATCGGTCCTCTTTCGAGGAAAATAGGAACGACGCGGACAAGTCTTCAAAGAAGATGCGGACGGCGGTTTCCATGTGGTACCGACATTCGCTTATGTCTGACGCAGACTCACTGGTTCTCATATCATGTGTTTGGACATCTAAGCATATTTTTATGCGGAACATACAGTATCCGAAAGAGAAAGGTTTCGAAGTACAAAAACAGAAAAACGGGTGCAGAGGCGGATGCCTAAAAATGAACCTGGAAGAAGAAAAGAGACTGCCGCAGGTGTGGCAGCCTCTTGTGTTTATTTCGTAACAGGCTCTGGGTTGTCGGTTCCCCTCATTGTCTGTTCTTACTGCGTTTCACGATCAAAAATGCTGCAATACAGGTGAGAAACGCTAAGACTAGGAGAACGGGAACCCAAGCGGGTATGCCATCATTTCCGGAGCCTCTGGTTGAATTACTTTCGTTTCCCGAACCGCCGCCGTTACCTGTGCTGTCTGTGCCGCCGCGGCCTATTCCGTTACCGTACGGACTGTCTCCTGAACCGTTTCCGATGCTGCCGTCTCCGGATACTGTGTTTACGGTTATGCTGATACGGATATCGGAACGTATATCCGATAATCTGTAACGTCCGTCTGCCTGAAGAGTTATATCTGCGGTTCCGGAAACAACGGAAGGATATACAGTATATCCTTCTGGTGTACTCACCGCGAAGATAAGATTCTCTCCTTCCGTTACGGTTACCTGTGAAGATGATAACGGTACCGGAGAACCGTTAACGTATACGGTACAGCCGGAACCGTAATCGCCGTAATCGAATACGATAAGGTATAACGTATCCGAAGCAGACGTAGGAACAGGTATGAGAGAAGCATATGCCGTTAAGGATATGTTTTCGGATACGTACGGTACGGTTAACGGATTCTCTTCGGGATTCTGTTCCGAAGACTCCGGGTATCCCGACCACGAGACGAACTCGTATCCTTCCGAGAGCAGAGCGGTTATGATGACAGTATCTCCATGGTTCACGGTAAAGGATTCGTTTACAGTAACGGCAGGACCGATGCTGCCGACGGTACTGTATTCAAAACCGCAGATTCCTTCTGTTCCCTTTCCGAGAGTTACAGTATATGTGCTGACATCCCATTTTGAATCCTCTGTATTCCAAGTAAACTTGGTGTTGCTGTAATACAGTTCTCTTCCTTCGTCTCCTGCTATGCCTCCGTTTTCGTTATCGGGATCGTAATCCAGGGAACTTATGTCTTTCAGAGTCAGAGATTTTATGGGAGTGGGGTCGGACATTCCGGGCAGTTTCCAGTCCTTTCCCTTTTTGAAATATGTATCTATTATTCCGCCTGCAACTGTTTTTCCCTCTCCATCAAGTACGCCTGTTACCGTCACAGATGTCAGGTTTGCACATCCATAGAATGCACCTTGGCCATAGCCACTCGAGAATGTCACGCTGTCGGGTATTGTGACGGACTTAAGGCTAGAGGATGCAAATGCGCCGGTGCTAATTGTTGTCACGCTGCTAGGTATGACTATGGATTCCAGATTGGTGCAGTGGGAGAATACAGAGCTGTCGATTTTTTCCACTCTACCACCTATAGTCACTGTTTCAAGGGCATCGCAATTGGCGAATGCATTGTTGCCGATAGATGTTACGCTGTCGGGTATTGTAACGGATACCAAACTGGTGCAAGTGCTGAATGCACTATTGCCGATGGTTGTCACACCCTTAAGTATCGCCTTTACCGCCTCGTTTCCGAGGTTGGTGCATCTATCAAATGCATTGTTGCCGATATTTCCCACGTTACCGCCTATCGTCACGGTTTCAAGGTTTCCGCAGTTGAAGAATGCCTGATTGCCGATGGTTGTCACACTGTTCAGTATGACAACAGATATCAGGTTGGTGCAACTGGCGAATGCAGAGTTGCCAATGGTTCCCACGTTACCCTGTATCGTCACGGTTTTCAGGATGTTGCAACCGGAGAATGCCTGAAGGTTTATGGATGTCACTGTGTACTGTATTTCATTTTGGATAACGGTCACCGGTATTTCAAGATCGGCAGATATACCGTTTTCCCATCCGACTACATTCACATTCGAACCGGAGATTTTGTAATTGACAGAGTCAAGGGTAAAACTAAAAGTCGGATCTCCGTATGCATCCGACTCATCAGGTTCGGAATACGTTACAAAGAATGCTGCTGCGAGAAACAGAGTAGCAGCAAATAATACAGTTATATTCAGACGGCTGGGGAAATTATAATTTCCCCCCCCCCCCTGTGTTTGACCTTGGAGGAAGAAAGGACTCCTTTTGAAGATTTCATGTTCATGAATTTTTCTCCTTATTGTGAGATTGCCGCATATTACGGCACGCAGTGCATCTGCACACTCGGATATATAATTCACCCAGTATGTCCGGACCATATAGGATAAGTACTCCTGCATTGCCGGTACCTTTATCGGATCTGACTTTTTCCCAGATCGGTTTGTGCCGATCCTGATATGATACGGCCAACGCCGTCATGCAGGGGGTTGGATCGTGTGTCTTGGCATCGTGTCCGCACATGTGCATGTACCAAATCCGTGTGTTGTCATTGCATATTCTCGGATTCATGACACAGCATTAATGAAGGAAATGGAATGAAAGAGCCGCAGGGATGCCTGCGGCTTTATGAATGGGTTTCCGTACGTGTTCCGTCTCTCAGTGTTTATCGGTTTTCCGGATCTTTTGTGGCCTGAGACCGATTGCTGCGAGTACAAGTGCACACATCAGAAGAATAAACATCGGTACAGTCCAGGCATCCGCTGCCACTGGATTAAGACTCACATCTTCGGTCAGGAAGAAAACAACCATTGATGCTATTCCCAGGATAAACGGTGCTGCTCTCAGGGTACCGGCTGTCTTCGATCCTATTTTCCTCGCATTTTCTTCCAAATGGTTCCTTCCGGCTGCGATTACAATGATGCCTGCACATATCGCAATGATCGCACACACTAGGTTGAGCACGGCCCATTCGCCATCAGTGTCTGTGCTGTCTGAACTGCCATCATTACTGTCATTGTGCCCTCCGCCGGAACCGCTTCCCAATGTCGCTGTCAGGGTTACATGTACGTTCGAGTGTATGCCAGATATCTTATACCGTCCGTCAGCCTGAACAGTAATCTCTGCATTTCCGGAAACAACGGAAGGAGATACTGAATATCCCTCAGTTGCCTGTAGGAAGAAAACAAGAATCTCTCCTTCCGCGACTGTTATAGCAGAAGATACAGGAGAGCCATTGACATATACTGTATAGTTGGGACCGGAATCGAACGTAACACGGTAATAATACTGTGCAGCAGACGGCGTGGCAGGTGCCGGTGCAGTATATTCCAGCGTAATGTTCTTGCCGGTCGCGTCGGCCGCGATTGCTGTTACGGACGCGGTACCGGTCTGAGTGTATCCCGTTATCGTTGCGGTTATGTTCTCAGTCGTTCCGTGGGGAACTCCCGTTATGGTGTAGGCTCCGCCTGCTGCCGTTGTTGCATGCAGCGTTCCCAGGTACACTTCCACTCCGACGTTGGATGCGGATCCTCCGTTTACCGTGAGGGTACCGGATACCTTGTACGCAACGACCAAGGTAAGATCCATACCACTTTGATCATTGGAGATGGAGGTCACACTTGGAGTCACTGTTTGAGTGTATCCCGATATGGTTGCTGTTATTTTTCCGGACGTTTCGTAAGGAACTCCGTTTATCTCATAGGCTCCGCCTGCTGTTGTGACTGCAGTGTACAGTCCCGAAGTTCCCAGAGATACCGTAACTCCGACGTTGGATGCGGATCCTCCGTTTACCGTGAGGGTACCGGATACCTTGTACGTGTCGATTTCAAGCGTGAGGTCCTTCTCCTCTACACTGCCTGAGAGTGGGGATGCCGACGGCGTGATCGTCTGATGATATCCTGTTATCTCTGCCGTTATGTCTCCTTCCGTACCAACAGGCAGACCTCTTACGGCATACACACCGTCCGGTCCAGTCTCTGCGGTGTATTCTCTGGCCCCGTGCGTGAGAGTTATGGTCACACCTTCCTCGGAAGCAGATCCTCCGATTACCGTAAGGGTTCCAAGCACTGAGTATCCCCACCTCGCTGGCAGATCAAACGGAGCGTCCCACACGAATTCCGCATCACTATAGACTAATCTTCTTCCATCGTCTCCGGCTATGCCCCCTAGGCCATCGGTGTTGTTCGGATCGTATTCCAGTGAGCTGATATCCTCCAAAGTTAAACTCATTACCGTTGCGCTACTCTGTCCTGGAAGTGCCCAGGCTGCTTCTGCATTGAAACAACGCTCTATTACTCCTGGCAGGTATTCTTCAGTAAATTCTCTGGTGACCGTCACAGATACAAGACTGCTGCAGCTTTGAAATGCATAATTTCCGATATCAAGTACAGAATCAGGTATGACTACAGATTCGAGGCTGGTGCAGCCGCTGAATGCACCAGTGCCAATGATTTCCACACTGTCCGGTATAACTATGGACTCGAGTAATCGGCAGCCACTAAATGCACTATGGCTGATGTTTTTCACATTGCTACCAATGGTTACGGATGCGAGTAAGTAGCAACCAGAGAATGCACTCTCGCTTATGACCGTCACACTGTCCGGTATAACTATGGACTTGAGTAATCGGCAGCCTTCAAATGCACTATTGCCGATAGTTTCCACATTGCTGCCTATGGTCACAGAGGTGAGGCCGGTGCAGCCATAGAATGCCCTACCGCCGATGGTTTCCACATTGCTGCCTATGGTCACAGAGGTGAGACCAGTGCAGTCTTTGAATACACCAAATTCAGCAAATGCTTCAGCCTGTCCAAGGGTTATAACGCTATTCGGTATAGTTACGGAGGTGAGGCCGGTGCAGCCTTCAAATGCACCCTTGCCGATAGTTTCCACATTGCCGCCTATGGTCACGGAGGTGAGGCCGGTGCAACTGTAGAATGCCCTATCGCCAATGGTCACCACGCTGTTTGGTATGGTCACGGAGGTGAGACCAGTGCAGCCGTAGAATGTCCTATCGCCGATGGTTTCCACATTGCTGCCTATGGTCACGGAGGTGAGGCTAATGCAGTTATAGAATGCATGATCGCCGATGGTCACCACGCTGTTTGGTATGGTCACGGATTTGACATTCAAGCGATCGAACCCATAAATGGACGTTACACTCCCTGTTATGGCAATATTCTTTATGCTAGATCTATAGCTTTGCCACGGTGACTCATCTAAACCGTAGACATACATACCACCGGTGCCGGATATAGTAAGGGTATCACCCACAACGTCCCATGTCACACTGTCACCCGCGCTTCCGCCGGCGGCGTCCGATCCATTGGGTTCATTATGTATTACAAAGAATGCCGCTGCAGTAATCAAAGCAACAGCGAATATGATAGCTACATTCAGGTTACGGGGGAAATTATAATTCCCCCCCCCCCTGTGTGTTGTTTTTCCCGAAGGAATTGACTTTTTCAAAGATCTCGTACTCATGATTTTACACCTCGCTGCCATCATTCAGAACGGAATCATCTGCCGTCCTCTTCCTCGTCGTCCTTCCTGCGCTTGAGGAAGAACAAAATAATTCCTATCGCTAAAACACAGACAAGCAACACTGCAATTATGAGAACCGAGTGAGACCCGCGGCTACCGGAGTTTTCTTCGGATCCGTTTCCGCTGCCGTCTCCGTCTCCCGAACCTTCTCCGGGTCCTTCCCCGGAATCACTGTATGCGGATACGGTTACGTTAACGTGAATATCCGAATGTATTTCGGATATCCTGTACCATCCGTCGGTCTGAGGAGTAATCTTTGCATTTCCGGAAATAACCGGAGAAGATACAGAATATCCTTCGGATGTCTGTACTCTGAATGTAAGGCTTCCTCCTTCCGTAACAGTTATCGGTGAGGATACAGGACCTTTTGTATCGTATACCGTATAATAAGAACCGGAACTGAACGTAATGCTGTAATAAGTATCCGAAGTAGACGATGGAACGGGTACGGGTATCTGCGAAGCGGATGCCGTCAGAGATATGTCTCCCGACACTGCAGACACTATTAACGGATTACTTGAAGAACCCGAATATCCAGACCATGTTTTGAATACATATCCTTCCGATGGCAGGGCTATTGCTCTCAGACTGTCGCCGTGCTTCACTGAGAACGATTCGGTATATCCAATTGGGAAACCGCCGTTGATTATGTATGCGAATTCACTGATACCCGTTCCCTTTGTGAAGATCACAGTGTATACGGCGACAATAGTAATATTATTCCCAGTTACATCTGCCGCAAGCGGCGTAACGGAAGGAGTCGCCATCTGTGCATACCCTCCGACGGCGATAGTTATGTCGCCAAACGCACCTTTCGGCACATTCTCTATGGTATAGCTGCCGTCAGCTTCGGTAACTGCGTCATAGATCCGCGCCAGATATATCAGGGAGACTGTCTTGCCTCCGGCGGATGCCGATCCGCCGGTTACAGTGAGAACCCCCGAAACGGAATAAACAGATTCCCATTTCGATAAAGCCCAATTCCAAACAAATTTGGCATCACTGAGCTTGAGTTTCCTTTCTGTACTTCCTCCGATACCGCCTTTGCCGTCGAGATCATCGGGACTGTAATCTGCACTGCTGATATCTCTGAGCGTCAGAGACACTACAGTCTTGGTTGCGCCCGGCAGCTTCATTTGCTTGCCTTTGGTGAAATACAAATCTACTACACCAGATGCGAGAGTATCTCCGCTGACGAGTTCACCCGTTACGATCATAGTTTCGATGGAACTGCAGTTAGCGAATGCTCCGCTGCTGATATTTGTCACACTGTCCGGTATGGTAATGGATGTAAGACTGCCACAATTGGCGAATGCCTCTGTACCGATGGAAGTCACACTATCCGGTATGGTAACAGATGTCAGACCGTTATTGGCAAATGCCCTGGTACCAATGGATGTCACGCCACTGGGTATGGCTATAGATTCCAGGCGTTGGCAGTTGCTGAATGCATCGTCTCCGATCTTCTTCAGACCGCTGGGCAGATCGATGGATTCCAGAAAGCTGCAGTAAAAGAATGCAAGGTTGCCGATTTCCGTCACGCTGTCCGGTATGTTGACGAATTTGAACGGACACGAGCTGAACGCGGAATCGGCAACCTTGGTCAGGCTGTTGCCTAGTATATTGACGGACTCGAGCCGGGAACAGTTATAGAATGCTCCTGTACCTATGGACGTTACGCTGCCTGGTATTTCGATAGATTTCAGATTAGTGCAGAGTTGGAATGCCGAATGTCCTATGGACGTTACGCTGTTGGGTATTTCGATGGATTCGACATAGCTGTTGCTTCCAAATGCACCGTCGCCTATGGACGTTACGCTGTATGTTGACCCGCCGTTCTCCACTGTTGGCGGTATTATAATCTCGGTCGCTGCGCCGCCCCACCAGCCTTTGACGGACACTTCTCCTGCCGGCATTCCGTCGGTCGTGTAACTTATACCCGAGTCCAAGAAATCAGCGGCATCAGACTCGTCAGTTTCCGCATGTATCAAAAAGAAAGCCGCTGCGAGAAACAAAGCAACAGCGAATAAGACAGTTATATTCAGGCGACGGGGGAAATTATAATTCCCCCCCCCCCCGTGTGAGTCTTCACCGGAAAAGAGGGTCCTATCAGTGGTTTCACTTTCATAAGTTTCACACCTTCTCGTTTTAATGCGCTGCCTTCATGAGGTATGCGACAATATACCGCGCACCGGCATATGTTGTATATATATTCATAGGTCCTCTTTCAAAGAGAACCTGATCCGTACAATCATTGCAGATTCTTTTGCGGATATGGCTATATGAGTTGATCGGTTGCGCAAAACAAACCTATACGACGAATTGTACGGGGCGGTTGCACCTGTCACCATAAAACACAGAGTAATCTGTACATATGTGTTGGGTTTCTGATGGCTGCGGTCTTACTGGTGCAGATTCTGTCTGCAGCAGCGGTCTCGGCAGCAGAACGCGGTTCGGTTCAAAAACAGCAGAGACTGCCGCCGTACACGGCGGTGTTCTCCGCAATAGTTATTTCCAATTGTTTTGCGATGCCTGTCCGGTAAAACACAAATGGATGAGTGCACCGTTTTCTGCGACAGGCTGCTGAAGGACCTGAGTAAAGCCTCGGCGATGATAAAATCGGCGGACAGCGTCCTTGTCATAACCCACATAGATGCCGACGGCATCGCGTCGGGAGGCATTGCGTCATCCACGCTGGAAAGGCTCGGCAAGAAGTTCACTATGGTATTCGAAAAGAAGATCACCGAAGATACCATCGCCAAAGTCAACGGATCAGGGGAAGATGCTGTTTGGATATGCGATTTGGGGAGTGCCTATCTTTCCGAGTTCAAAAGATCCGGTATAGTCATTACGGATCATCACGTTCCCGATACGAAATGGAGGAACAAACAGACGTTCCTCGAAGATTTTCATGATATATGCCACCTCAACCCCCATACATACGGCATATCCGGATCGTATGAGGTTTCGGGTGCCGGTATGACGTATCTTCTGTCGAAAACGATAGATCCGAAGAATACCGATCTGGCTTTCCTTGCGGTCATCGGTGCGATCGGCGATATTCAGGATGCCGGAGAATCGAGACTCGTAAGTTACAACAGAGCCATATTGGAGGAAGCGGTATCCGCAGGTGATGTTACTGCAGAGGAAGACATAAGGTTCTTCGGAAGAGACTGCAGATCCCTCGTTCAGTTCCTGCAGTATGGCAATGATCCCTGTGTACCCGGGATAAGCGACAGCAGTTCCGGGAGCAATGCGTTTTTTTCCGAATTGAACATACCTCTCAGAGACGGCGGCAGGATCAGAACATGGAGCGATCTTACCGCAGACGAGAGAAAAACCGCTTCTGATAGATTGCTGTCTATGGTCAGCGACCCGGATTCGAGAAAAAGGCTGTTCGGAGAAGTCTATACCATAACAAAATTCGGCCGCAGCACGGGACTCAGAGATGCAAAAGAGTTCGCGACCGTTCTGAACTCGTGCGGAAGATATGATGACGCCGCTACAGGCCTCAAAATATGCATGGGAGACCTGACCGCACTGGATGATGCCGAAAAGAACCGTTCGGATCACAGACGGAATATCTCTGCCGCTATCGGTTACGTGAAAGAAAACCGTCTCCTGAGGGAGCGGAGATTCGTACAGTATTTCGACGCGGGTCCGGAAATTCGGGAGACTGTTGTCGGTATAGTCGCCGGAATACTTCTGAACTCTGGAGATGCCAGAAAAGAACTTCCTATATTTGCATTTGCAGAGGCTGACGACGGCGTGAAAGTGTCTGCCAGAGCCGCACGCACCCTTACCGACCGCGGTCTTGACCTCTCATTCGTAATGAAGACAGCCTCGGAGAGGGTCGGGGGCCACGGCGGAGGCCACAGTATTGCCGCCGGAGCCACGATACCCGGCGGCAAAGAAGAGGAGTTCCTAGATATCGCGGAGGATCTCGTTTCTTCTCAGATCATCTGAGAAGAGTATACAGAACAGCCTTCTGGGCATGCAGACGGTTCTCCGCCTGATCGAAGACTATACTCTGCGGACCGTCCATGACCTCTGCTGATATCTCCTGTCCTCTGTGGGCGGGAAGACAGTGCATCACAACGCAGTCCTTCTTCGCTATCGACAGAAGTTCGGAGTTTATCTGGTACATTTTGAAGAGTTTCATTGCCTTCTCCTCGGAAGTATCGTCGCCCATCGATATCCACGTATCCGTGTAGAGTATATCGGCATCCTTACAAGCCTCCGACGGATCGTGAGATGCGATTATCCTGCTTCCATTGGCATCGGCGATGCGTGCGGCACCCAGCATTATCTCCGCATTCGGCATCCTTGTTGCAGGACAGCATGCTATCATATCCAGACCCATTATCGCACTCGCATAAAGAAGGGAATTGCACACGTTGTTGCCGTCTCCCAGATAAACCAGTTTCCTGCCGCGGAAAGAGCCTTTTTTCTCCTTTATCGTGACCATGTCCGCGAGGGCCTGGCACGGATGTTCCAGGTTATCGAGACCGCTTATGACTGGTATAGTCGCCACCTCTCCGATCCTGTCCATCATCTTGTAGTCGTAGGCGCGGTACATTATGCCGTGAGCGAACCGGCTCATGACTTTTGCCGTGTCCTCAACGGTTTCCCCGTGACCCATCTGCATCTTGGACACATCTATGTACAGAGCATGCCCTCCGAGTTCGGTTATGGCCACATCGAAAGAGATCCTTGTTCTGGTGCTAGGCTTCTCGAACATCATGATGAGCGTCTTTCCTTCAAGCGGCGCATTATGACTGCCGCGTTCTCTTTTGAGTTTGATGGACAGGTCGACGAGGTCCGGCCATTCGTCCTTCATATCCAGTACTGATATCAGATCTCTTTTTGCCATGGCACACCGATCAGATCATCCGGTAATAACACTTATGCTCTGAATCAGACACTTACCGGCAGTTGATGTCGGTGATCCGAACCGTTACGGGAATGTCCTGCGTATGAACTCGATCTCCTCGGACGGGATGTGACAGTATCCATTCGGATTCCTGTCCAAATACTTCTGATGGCAGTCTTCTGCGGGGAAGAAGTTCTCCAGAGGGCCTGCCTCCGTGTAGAACTCGCTGTGTTTTCTCTTCTCTTTCGCGACACAGTGCATTACGATGTTTCCGGACACTTCGTCTGTCCAGTAGATGCCTGTTCTGTACTGTATGCCGCGGTCATTCCCCTGACGGTTGAGCAGTGTCGGATCTATAATCATAAAAAACGCGTCCAAAATGCGTTCAAGACTCATGACTTCGCGATCATAGCATACGCGGACCGCTTCGCAGTATCCGAACCTGCCTGAACAGACAGTCATGTAATCCGGCATTATCAGATTATTTCCGTTTGCGTACCCGCATTCGGTATCGGCGACACCTTTGATACACGAAAATACCTTCTCAAGACCCCAGAAGCAGCCTCCCGCAAGATAGATCTCGGACAGAGTATCGCATCCAAGGGATCTGACCGCAGATTCTGACATATCTCCGTCACCGATCTGCCGATATAAAATTCAATCCGCATCCTCATATCTGCACCACTTCAGAAAATGTAATTGCGATCCGTCCTGTATCCGTAAACCGTATACATACACAGCAAGAATCCAATACAATCAACCGTTCAGCCGAAATCAATCCCCAAATGCATAGTGTCCAAATGTACAGGGTCGGCAAAGACATGGTTCGTACATCCGTGGGCAAATCAGCGTTTTCAGGAGGAAGGTATTTCCGGATTTGGAAATACAGGTGCGCGAGGAAAACGCAGGAAATGCCTAAAGAAGGAAGAAAAGCGAAGAGAAAGACAGAGAAATTGAAAAAGTTGGAAAGAGGAAAGAGTTGAAAGTAATAGAGACCGCCGAGGGTTCGGCGGTCTCTTCTTTGTTTATGTTCTGATGGTACGGAGGTCAGCGTTGTTTTCTTCCCAGTCATCTTTCCTGCGTTTAAAGAGGAACAGAGATATCCATACGATTGCAATACAGACAAGAAACACTCCGGCAGATATGACTGCTGCGTACTCGCACTTTTTTTCAATTGTTAACAATACATCAATAATAGAGGCTATGTTAATAATTTAACAATAACGCTTTAATAAAGATCCAGTAATGGTTCCGCATGGACGCAACCATATCATTTCTGATATGCATATTCATCCTGCTTGCCGTATCCGCCGCCGGAGCGTACCTGCCAATGGCGGCAAAGGCCTCGGACAGGCAGATACATCTGATGATATCTTTCAGTGCAGGAGTCTTCCTGGGGATACTGCTTTTGGTGCTCCTCCCGGAGGCGATACATGAGAGCGAACACGGCGGTTTTGACGAGACATACGTAATGTATCTCGTGCTCGGCGGCTTCTTGGTTATGTTCATGGCTGATTTTCTGTTTAAACACCTCAGAAAATCCGAATGCAGCTGCGAAGAGTGCACTGATCACCACTCACATGAAATAACCTCTTTCAGCGCATTCATCGGTCTTTCGGTACACGCCTGCTTCGACGGCCTGGCGATCGCGGCGGCCTTCCTTATCGGGGAGACCGTCGGACTCGCGGTGCTCGCATCAATGTGTCTCCACAAGGCGGTCGAGGTGCTGTCTCTGTCCTCAACGTTCCTGCTTACAGGCAACAGAAAAAAATCCGTGGTATACCTTACGGCATTCTGCCTCATGACCCCCGTTGCGGCTTTGGTTTCGTACTTCATACTCGGAGAAGTGGAGAGTGATATCGCGGGGCTTGCGTTCGCATTCTCCGCCGGAGTGTTCATGTTCGTCACCATGCTGCACATGATACCTGAAGCATTCCACAGGAAGGATATAGGTATCAAATCTCTTGCTCTTATGATACTCGGGCTGGCAGCGGTTGTCTGCATAACATTGCTCCTCGGACAGCATACACACTCCCACTGAATCTCCCTTTCCGATTTTATTTCGGCATTCGACGTATGCTTATGCGTACAGATTTATAAACAACGAACAAATCTGACAGTTATGGCTGATAACGGATCATCATCTGCAGGAGGCATCGCCAACCCGGCGGGCCTCGGCCTGCTGGCATTCGGAATGACCACGGTCTTGCTGTCACTCCACAACCTGGGGCTGTTCGGGCTGGACTCCGCAGTCCTTTCTATGGGGATACTCTACGGCGGAACCGCTCAGATAATAGCCGGAATATTCGAATTCAGAAGAGGAAACACATTCGGAGCAACTGCGTTTACGTCATATGGGTTCTTTTGGCTCACATTCGTACTGATCAACACCGGAATGATACCCGGTGCGGCAGCAGACAGCGTATCTCTGGGAACATATTTCGCAGTGTGGGGCGTGCTTACTCTGTTCCTTTTCGTAGGGACTCTGAAGGGCACGCGCGCGACACAGTCTGTGTTCCTGACTCTGACCTTGCTGTTCTTCGTTGTTGCCGTCAAGGACCTGACCGGAATTCCCGAAATAGCATATGTTGCGGGAGCCATAGGGACCATATGCGGGGGTGCGGCCATGTACACCGCATTCGGAGAGATCCTGAACGAACAGCACGGAAGGACCCTACTTCCCCTGGGATGACCTCCGGTGACTTTGCAGGCCCTCTGTGCCTGTGTCTCCGGAACCATGCGGTCTGCCGTGCAGTCCTCTCAACGGCAGCCGCAGACCGGATTCTTCACCGTCTCTGCGTCCGGCCCATCTTCCATCAGATCGAAAAGCCGGCAGGCTGTGTGTGCGCACCGAAATTCCGCCGGATTCAGGGAACATAATGTGCCCCCGCCGAATTCGGTTTCGCGACTTGACCCGGACTGCACGTTCTCATCTCGCACATTCCGAAGAACCCGCCCCGCATAGGAAGTATCAAAACCACGTTCTCTCATTCGGTACTGCCACAGCACCGCATGGGGGAAGAAAAATGAATAATCCTTCGAAGAGAGACGAGATCCTCGCCATTTTACGGCAGGTGGAGTCGGGTGCCGTTTCCGCCGATACCGCACTCGAGAGACTCCGATTCGAACCCTTCGAAGATCTGGGGTATGCTAAGATCGATCATCACCGCACTCTCAGGCAGGGTATCGGGGAGGTCATATACGGGCAGGACAAGACGCCGGAACAGATCGCCGGCATACTTTCGAGCATGCGGGAGCACGGTGCGCATAATGTATTGATCACACGTATTTCCGGAGAGACGGCCGATTTGATTGCAGAAATGGGCATAATTCTCGAGTACCACCCGATACCGCGTCTCGGTATAGCATTTCCGGGACGGGCTGCCAGGGTTGGCAATATCGTCGTTGCCAGCGGCGGCACGAGCGATATGGCCGTTTGCGAAGAAACCGCACTGACGGCGGAGACGCTGGGAAACAATGTCGTTCGGATATACGATGTGGGCGTGGCGGGTCTGCACCGTCTGCTGGCGCATATGGAAGAACTGACATCCGCAAGAGTGATTGTAGCGGTAGCAGGGATGGAAGGAGCACTTGCCGGCGTAATAGGAGGTCTTGTAAGCTGTCCCGTAATCGCGGTACCGACAAGCATCGGATACGGCGCGAACTTCGGAGGACTTTCCGCATTGCTTTCGATGCTGAACACCTGTGCCTGCGGCGTATCGGTGGTCAACATAGACAATGGATTCGGGGCAGGTATCCTGGCCAGCCGCATCAACCAGATGGACGGGGCCGCATGAAAACGCTCTATATCGAATGTAACATGGGCGCGGCCGGAGACATGATTATGGCAGCACTGATCGAACTTACCGAAGACAGGAAAGATTTTCTCCGGCAGATAAACAGTATCGGACTCAGGGACACCCTGATCAGTACGGAGCCGTCGGTGAAGTGCGGGATAAAAGGCACACACGTCCGCGTGACTGTCAGCGGAGTACAGGATGAGTCGGATGCCGACAGAGACACGGCAGGTCACCGGCACGAAGACATCTGCGGACGCAGTCACGGCATTCATGATGTAGAAGACGTATTATTTTCCCTTTCCATACCGGTTTCCGTCAGGGAACATGCTCTGTCCGTATACCAGATCATCGCGGAAGCGGAGGCCCACGTTCACGGGTGCCCCGTAGATAAAATACACTTCCACGAGGTTGGAGACCTTGATGCGATTGCCGATATCGTCGGAGTCTGTCTGCTGATCGACAGACTCGGCCCCATGCGGATCGTTGTCTCTCCTGTGTGTGTCGGCAGCGGCTTCGTACGCTGCGCCCACGGAATGCTGCCCATACCAGCACCCGCGACCGCATACATCCTCCGAGGAGCGATTTCCCGCGGAGGGAACACCGCGGGCGAACTGTGCACACCGACCGGTGCGGCACTCCTTGCGCACTTCGCGGAAGAATTCGGCCCCATTCCGGAAATGAGAGTGGAAAAAATCGGTTACGGCATGGGAAAACATGATTTTGAGTACGCAAACTGCGTGCGTGCATTTTTCGGAGAAACAGCGGATGCCGAGGAAGGCATCAACGGATATGTTACGGTGCTGGAATGCAATGTGGACGATATGACCGGGGAAGCATTGGGGTTTGCCCGCCGGATGCTGATGAATGAGGGGGCACATGATGTATTCACATGTGCCGCAGATATGAAAAGGGACCGTCCGGGGATTCTGCTGACCTGCATCTGCGACCCGCATGATTCAGATAAGTTTGCGGCACTGATCATGCGGCATACAACTACTTTCGGCGTAAGGAAAAGTATCCTCGGAAGATATACACTTGACCGCACGGTGCGTACTGAACAGACATCCTTAGGGGAGGTCCGGGTGAAGACGGGAATCGGATACGGAATAAAGAAAACAAAACCGGAATACGAAGACATGGCGAAACTGGCAGCCGCTCACGGCATTCCGATCGATGAAGTGGAACGCATAATACGATCCGAAACGGACAAAAGAGAGGGATAACACTGACAGCCGCAGAGAAATACGACCGCCTCAGAGACTATTTGGCAGAGTTGGGCAGCGTCGCCGTTGCCTTCTCGGGCGGAGTCGATTCGACCTTTCTGCTTAGGGCGGCACATGATGTTCTGGGCTGCGATGCGATCGCCGTCACGGCAAGATCTCTCTCCTTTCCCAAACGGGAGCTGGATGATGCCGCAGCATTCTGCAGGCGCGAGAATATAACACACATAATCTGCGATTCCGAGGAATTGGGAATCGAGGGATTCTCGAAAAATACCGCGGACCGGTGCTATCTGTGCAAGAGCGAATTATTCGCCAAGATCAGAACCGTTGCCGGACAGTACGGTGTTGCGTATGTTGCGGAAGGTTCAAACACGGATGACGAAGGCGATTACAGGCCTGGGATGATCGCCGTTGAGGAACAGGGAGTGAAGAGTCCGCTGAGATACGCCCGGCTGTCCAAAGCAGAGATAAGGCAGCTTTCCAAGGAGATCGGTCTGCCGACATGGAACAAACAATCGTTCGCGTGCCTCGCGTCCCGCTTTCCGTACGGAACGGAGATCACACCGCAGCGTTTGGACATGATTGACAGAGCGGAACAGCTGTTATTGGATTTGGGTTTCACACAAGTGCGTGTGCGATATCACGGCGATATCGCCCGCATCGAAACCAACGAGACGGGTTTCGGACTTATGGCGGATCCCTCCATTCGAAAGAAAATCCACTCAGAAATCAGAAAAATCGGATTCTCATATGTTGCGCTCGACCTCTTGGGGTACCGAACCGGCAGCATGAACGAACCATTGTCCGATGAGGACCGAGCCGGGTATGAAGATCTTATTCTGACCCGACAGTATCGGTAAAATACGGATGAAAACAACGCGGGAATCAGCGCAAGTTCTGCTGTTGGAATTTCTCAAATCCGACCCATAAAGGTCTTGTTCGGTTCTGCCTCTGTATTTATAGGTCCTCAACGAAAAAGTTCCCCGTGACACATTGTGATATGAGCGTGCATACCGGCGGAATGAGAGATTCTATTATTGCCCTGTTCCGGCGCAGCCTGTACCGGACGGACAGAAGATTGCACAATACTCAGCAGCATCGGACGCGGAAAGGTTCTTCACGGTTTGCGAATAAACACAGTCAATAAGATAACGGTCCGGAAAGTAAACGCACGAGGGTCAAGGTACGGTAAAACAGCGGGGAAAACAGCAAATCGGCAGCGGATGCTGCGCGAACATTTACGGAGATGATAGTAATTTCAGGTACGCGGACCAACTTTTAATGGAATATTTGAATCTGAGGCCGATGGCGAAGGCAGGAGGGATGATCTGGGTAATGATAAGAGTGCTCCCATCGGGATTTGAACCCGAGTCGAAGCCTCGAGAGGGCTTCATGATTGGCCGCTACACTATAGGAGCTCAGCCATGGCATTACTATGTTACTAATAAAATTTTCTAATGTCACGGATCGCTTAAGGTTATGTCCGGATGCGGAGCAGGCAGTCTTTTGTGTTCCGTCTTTCCGACCCATTCCCTCACCTCGGACACTTTTGCGATACACGTCCCGGTCTCCTCTGCTATTTCTCCGTCTGACTTACCCTTATCTATTCCGTTCAGCACAATATCCAGATCACGGTAGGCTATCCCAAACTCCCCCTCATCTGTCTGTCCATTCCACAATCCCGCAGTTGGCACCTTTTCGATTATCTCCTGCGGAATGCCTATAATTTCCGCGATCTGACGGACCTGCGTTTTGTAAAGATCTGCCAGAGGCAGCATATCCGATGCCCCGTCACCAAATTTCGTGAAATATCCCATCATGCATTCGCTTCTGTTGGATGTTCCGACAACAAGGCAATTCATTTCTCTGGCCCTGCTGTACAGAACCGTCATCCTGCATCTTGACAATACGTTTCCCATTCCGATGTGATCGTCCGCACTCAAAGACAGTATTTCAGCAAATGCATCCGCCGCGGGCTGTATCCCAATCGTCTCATGCCCAACCCCCCATGACCGGCTGAGCGACGAAGTGAGATCAAAATCCGAAGAGGGAGTTACTGCGGACGGCATGAATATGGCCGTGACTCTCCTGGGACCGACGGCATCCGCGCAGAGTTTCAGCGTAACCGCCGAATCAAGGCCGCCGCTTACCCCCACAATCAGGCCGCTGCATCCCGATCTGTTTAAAGTATTCTTTATGAACCTCACGATCGCACCTATGTCGCTTCTCTTGATCGCATGAATTCCGCCAGAAACCATGCCAAGGTATCGCTCCATCCGTATTAATCGTTCCCAGCCCGAAAGAACCGTATTAGATCGACACCATCTCCTTCTTTAGGCTATATGAGAGAATTGATCCCATAATATTTTTGCAGGTCGGACTCGCCAAGAATGTCTTGCGAGCGCGGTCAAACCGAAAATATAGTTTTTGACGGGGAGATCGGCATGATAAACAACACACGGAACGAAAAGATCACATCTCTGCATCGGCAATGAAGCAATGCAACGGTTTGAATCCAAGGTCTGACACTTACGCCTGATCTCTGACGGTCCGGCCATAGTTTACACTGATATTCAACTGTACACTTCGGTTTCAATACCGGCAATCTTCATATAATCATCATATAATCATCATATAATCGATTGCTTCGGACCAAGAATATCTCAACATACAACCTCTCTGGCACCACATATGCAACCCGCTAAGATAACGCCGGACGGTATCATCAATCTGATCACGGAAGCTCTGTTTTATGGCAACCCCATTACCGATGAAGGAGTCTCTTTCAGCGGTAAGGTAACAGCAGGCGAGTTCTCGGTTACATCCAGCTATGTGTTCGGCACAATTAT
>JAIRYF010000016.1 GCA_031267895.1 Candidatus Methanoplasma glyptotermitis | reverse complement strand
CAGGCGGTCTCTGATTGCGTCTGTGACCAATGGGGATATTTCCACGGTTACCCGAACGTACGTTGTGGCCTTGCCGTCCGATCCCCTGATCTCCCAGGTGTCCGAGATGACATCCAGGTGTGTCGGGGCGTTCATAGCTTGCGCTGTTTGAGTTGATTTTTCCATTTTTTACAGCTCCTGTAAGGATTTTCCTTACTAGGTAGGAATAACCCTGGGAAATATTTAATTGAATCGGTAAGTATTTCCCATACATGGTAAGGGAAAAGAAGGAAAAACTGACAATTAGTTTATCGCCAGACTTGATGGATTTTTTAAGGGCAGGCGTGGAATCCGAAGAGTTTTCCAGCTTATCGCACGGAATAGCCTTTGCGGTTAGGAAACTCAAGGAATCGAGAGGCGAACGCCGGGCATGATGGAGCTGTAAATCCAAAAATTCTGATGCCCAGCGTTCATATTTCTTACCGCCGCTATCGGCGGTCTGTGTTATCTTGATTGCGGTCACGATTCCGCCTCCTCTTCACAAATCGGCTTGCCGTCTGCGGTCTTGCGGTCGTCTGCTGAATCATTGCAGATCAGAGGCGAGATGTATGATATGATGTATGTATCATCATGGAGTATGCCGGATATCCTTGTGAGCGAGAGATCTTCAACGATAATTTCAATTTCGTCGCATCCGTTCATTGCGTCGAGTGCCCGCATCAGATAGCCGCGGTTGAGACGTGTGATTTGTGCGGCCGGTGAAAATTCACGCGGACTGCATACTATGTCTTCAAAGGATTTAGCCTCCAGGCCAAGCACAGAGCAGATAGCCGGGCCGTTTATGTTAGGGCCGGATACCGAGAGATCGGAATGACCTTTCTTATCGATGAAGTATATTTCGGATTTGTCGGCATAGATGGATTTTATTCCTTTTTTATTCCAGGCCGAGATGATCTTTATGATGCGTTCCGCCGAGCTTATCGCAGTCATTCGGGGCACCCCCCGGATTGCGGATCGATTGGTTCCGCGACGTTCAAATTTCTGAAAGACCGGATGAAAATCTTGCGGTTCTCCGAATTGCCAAAAATAGGCTCGTCCAGTCTGGAAAAGCGGGCCTGAAGGGATTCGAACCCTTGGCCGATCGATTAAGAGTCGATCGCTCTACCTAGCTGAGCTACAGGCCCCGCAGACCTCTTGATTGCATTATTGTAAATAAAACTGTCTGTTTGGGACTTGGTGCCATACGGCAATGTGCGAATCCAAACGCATATATCTTCATGGGCATATCCAGAACCTGATGAAGGAACTCCGGGTCAGGGATCTAATGACCACTCAGGTTTTGACGGTCAAGCCGACAGATACCATAAAACGCGCGACGATAAAATTTGCGGTAGACAACGTCACCGGTGCGCCGGTGGTCGATAACAGGAACCATGTCATCGGAATGATAACCGAGAATGATGTTCTGAATCTCATCCTGAAATATCAGGATAAACTGGATATGGATATGAATTCCCGATCACTTCTCAGCCTGCCTATGGATGGTGATACCACCGATACTGTTCTCGCCGATGCGAATAGGACAATATCAGAGATGAAGGTGGAAGATGTGATGGTCAGGAGCATTCTTGCGACATCTCCGGACGAGAAGATAGTTGAGGCTCTGAAGAAGATGATGCGGCTCAACGTTAACCGTATGCCTGTTCTTGAGCAGGGAGTGTTAGTGGGGATTCTGTCCAGATCGGATATAATATTCTATATTTACAAGAAGAAGGTCTGAGGACCTATGTTCGAAGTCCACGTTCTTGCGAGCGGAAGCGACGGGAACTGCACCGTTGTACAGCATGATGACACAGCTGTGATGATAGATGCAGGCATAAGCGGCAAAAAAGTAACGGGACTGATGGGGCAGGAAGGCGTCGATTCGAGGGCACTGAAAGCTCTGCTCGTGACACACGAACACTCCGATCACATTGCGGGCGTCGGAGTCGTATCAAGAAAATTCAACATACCGGTCATGTGCAACAGGGCGACATTCGAATGCAGCAGCGTAGGCAATGTCGAATATGCTGAGATCAGGACTATGGAGTCGTTCTGCGTTGGAAGTATGAACATAACGCCTCTTCCGACATCCCACAATGCGGCGGAACCGAATGCATTCCTGGTTGAGGCAGAAGGTAAGAAGGTGCTTGTTGCGACCGATACGGGTAAGCTCACATTTCAAGTCGAACATGCGCTTGAGGAAGCGGATATTGCCGTCATTGAATCAAATTATGATAAAAAGATGCTTGCGGAAGGCCCGTACCCTCTGTATCTCAAAAGGCTCATAGCCAGCGATATGGGGCATCTCTCGAACACAGACTGCGCAGGTGCCATAAACAGGACCATGAGGGAAGGCAGACAGATCTTTTTGGCTCATCTCAGCAAGACGAACAACATCCCGGATCTGGCAAGAGACACGGTTGCGGAGATATCGGGAATGAAAAGAATGTACATCGACTGCCTTGAGTTCGGCGGCGATACGAGGACTCTCAGGGTCCGGGGCTGACGATCACAGCCTTATCTCGGTTCACAAGTGCCATGGCCATTGCCTTTGGCATTCTGACAATGTCCTCTTTGCAAAGTTTGTAATTTCTTTCGGGACCGGAGAACGGTGGAAGATCTTCAAGTATCCTTATCACGACCGCCTCATTGTCCATGGGATATTCTTTGGCAGGAGGCAGTGCGTGCACCTCTTCCTCAGTGTGACTTGGATCTGCGGTATCTTCGACAGCGATCTCATCCATGGCGTGCATGGGTTCGGCTGTTTTAGACCGGACAGGTTCAGGATCGATCTCGGGAATCTCGAATTTTCTTTTTCCGCTGAGTCTGTCCACTATGTTTACATGTCTTCTGGAGATGTTCAGGATATTTTCGTAATACTCTTTCTCCTCGGGCGTCAGATGATCGAGCACATTCTGTCCCCCTCTGGCACCCATGAGTGCCAGGGACGCGATCTTACTCATCCTGATCTCTGTTATCTCTTTTGACATCGATATCGCTTTCTTCCTGCGTTGGT
The DNA here is from genome assembly GCA_031267895.1 of Candidatus Methanoplasma glyptotermitis. GTDB lineage: Archaea > Thermoplasmatota > Thermoplasmata > Methanomassiliicoccales > Methanomethylophilaceae > Methanoplasma > Methanoplasma glyptotermitis. The sequence goes on along the minus strand of JAIRYF010000016.1, from coordinate 42,884 downwards.
TGACTCCCTCGCAGATTATCGACTCCGGATCGGCAGACAGATGCTTCTCATACTCCGACCTGATGTCTATTATCAGGCCGGCAACTGCTGAATAAAGATCTCTCCTGACCGCGGACAGCATGGGAGACTTCTTCTCCATACGGTATATCGAACCTAGATCCTCGAATGACATGGGGTCGGAGTTCCTCAGCATCTGCAATCCCTTATTTCGTGTCGATATATGGTTTTATTCACACGATTCCGATGAGATCAGATTTGCTTCATCCCGGGATCGCGATCAAGGAGACGGTGTCAACCCGACCGATAAAATATGTTGCGGTTGATAACGTACAGATCAGATATGCGTATCGAGGATGTTATCAGGGCAAGAGACCAAGGTGTCGAGGCTGATGTGCTGGTGTCCCCGAGATCCGGCAGATCCGGCGTGGAAGGAATTGATGAGTGGAGGAGCAGGCTGATCATGAAGGTCAAGTCTCCTCCGCTGGACGGAAAGGCGAACAGAGAAGTCGAAGAGATACTGTCCCGAATGACCGATTCGAAGGCAGAGGTCATTTCCGGGCACACGAGCAGACAGAAAACGGTCTTTCTGAAGGGCGATCCCGGGACAATAATCTCAAAACTGAGGGAACTCGATGAACGATGATGAAAGATTCGCCGAGGTACAGAAGGTCCTGGATGAACTCGGCGAACTGTCCGCAGACCATGTTATCTTGGTAGAGGGACTCAAGGACAGAAAGGCACTCGAATCCGTGGGAATAACCGGAGACATGTTCATGATACAGTCGGAGGGCGGGCCGATGAAGGCCGCCGAGTACGTATACAGACACGGGAACAGAGCGGTTATACTGACAGACTGGGACCGCAGAGGAGGTACGATAGCCCGCGAATTGGAACGTCAGCTCTCATCGCTCGGGTCAGAATATGACAGCGGGCTGAGAGCAAGGCTGTCCTTCCTGTGCAGAAAATACATCAAGGATGTGGAATCCCTGGATGTGCTGCTGGAAAGGCTGTCGCCCGAAACAATCTGTATTAAAGGCAGGAAATGATACGGTCGGGGAGAGTGAGTTCCTGAAAGGCGGGTTTCTGGTCATCGAAGGCATAGACGGAGCGGGGAAATCTACGCTGTGCAAGATGATCGGAGAACATCTCGCCGAAGACGGATACAGTACGGCTGTCACGCAGGAACCTACTCACGACGAAATCGGAAGTTTCATCAGAGAAGGCGGAGTCAGAGGAATATCGCAGAAGGCGGAGGCATTGCTCTTTGTCGCAGACCGTGCCGTACATACCGAGAGAATATCGAAACTTATCGAAAAAGATATTATCGTCATATGCGACCGGTACTTTGCATCAACCGTTGCCTATCAGTCATCGGGACTGAACGGGGAAACGCTTGACCGCGAATGGCTTATAAATCTGAACAGGCCGATAATGATAACGCCCGATCTGACTGTGCTTTTGGATATCGATCCCCAAAAAGGCCTCAGCAGGATCGAGAATCGGGAGATGACCAGTAAATTTGAGGAATCCGAATACCTCGGCAATGTCAGGAAAGAGTTCCTCAGACTCGCCGGTGAGTTTGATTTCATGGTGATCGATGCCGAAGAAGATCAGAATGCGATTGCGGAGAGAGTGATCAAGGAGTTTAAGGAGAAGATTTGATGCACCCGTCAGAAGAGATATACTGTGAGAAGAGCAGCAGGCTGAGAGGCAAAACGATCGTTCTCGGTATAACCGGGAGTATAGCCGCGACCGAATGTTTCCATGTTATAAGGGAACTGATAAGACACGGAGCGAAAGTGATACCGGCGATGACCCCTGCTGCGGCGAAATTGGTTGCGCCGGATGCAATAGAATTCGCATCTGGAACGAAACCGATAATCGAACTGACCGGCCGGACAGAGCACGTAACCCACCTGGGAAGCATGTCCGCCGCAGACCTTTTTTTAGTCTACCCGGCAACAGCCAACACAATCTCCAAGATTGCCCTGGGGATAGATGACACAGCGGTAACATCCATGGCGACGATCGCGCTCGGAGGCAGCACGCCTGTTGCAGTTGCCCCCGCTATGCACGAATTCATGCTCGACAATCCGGCAGTGTCCGAAAATCTGGAACGGCTTGCCGGATGGGGAGTTCATGTAATAGGGCCCCACAGAGACGGCGTGAGGGCCAGAGCCGCCTCGAAAGACGAAATTGTATCATGGGCGATACGGATGTTATCCAAAAATGACCTTTCCGGCCGCCGTATTCTTGTGATCGGAGGAAGGAGCGAAGAACCGATAGACTCCATGAGGATCATAACTAACAGATCCACCGGGCAGATGTCTGTTGCGCTGGCACAGCGTGCGTTCGAGAGAGGTGCCGATGTGGAACTGTGGATGGGGGGGTGCAGTGTTGCACTCCCGGATTTCCTGAAAATAAGAAGATTTTCCGCGGTTTCCGAACTCACGGACATGGTCGGCGGGATAGATCACGATCTGGTGATCATGCCTGCAGCCCTGGCCGACTTCACGCCTGAGGAGAAGAGAGAAGGAAAGATACCAAGCGACAAGCCGTTCGACGTGAAACTCGAACCCGTTCCGAAAGTGCTCCCTCTGATCCGCAGGAAATGCAGGAATGTGATTGGATTCAAAGCGGAATCCGGACTGAGTCTTGACGAACTCGAAGCAAAGGCCGGAAGCAGGATGAGAGAATACGGCCTCAAAGCCGTTGTGGCTAATGATATCGATGATGCCGGAAGGTCCACGTCTTCGGCGATATTGGTCACTGAAGGATCTTCAAAGAACATAACCGGCACCAAGGCCGAAGTATCCGACGAGATCCTGAACTACTGCGCGGAAATATTATGATCTCGGCTTTCTGCCCCGCGCACATAACATGTTTCTTCGACCCGGTTCGTTCTCACGACATACTGAGGAGCGGATCAAAAGGTGCAGGGATAAGGCTCAGGAATGGCACAACCGTGCATACGGATGAGATTATAGGCAGTACCAGGGTCATGATCAATGGCGTAGAAGATACGGCAGAGGTCACAAGACATGTTCTGAGTATTCTGGCACCCGGCCGCAACTTCGAAGTGGATGTGCACTGCGATCTGCCGATGGGGCAGGGATTCGGAATGAGCGCATCCGGGGCTGTCGCCGCAGCACTGTGTGCTGCCGAAACGGCGGGAGAAAGCAGAGCCGCAGCGTTTTCGGCAGCTCATTCTGCAGAAGTTATCTGCGGGGGAGGACTGGGAGACGTTGCCGGCCTTATGCACGAAGGAGATGTTCCCCTGCGTGTCACGGAAGGACTTCCGCCGGCAGGAGAAATTATCGATACAGGGCTGGAATTCAGGAATATGACTCTGGCTGTGCTTGGACCGAAGATAAGCACCGGGGAAGTGCTGAGGGACGAGAACAGGCTAAAGAGAATCTCGGCTGCGGGAAGCACCGCGATGCACGATTTTCGGAATGGCATGGCGAAAGGATTGCTTTTCGGAGTTTCTAACAGGTTTTCGTCCGATGCGGGTCTCAGAGTATCCGCCGTATCCGATGCCATCAGACTTCTGGAATGTAACGGCATAAGTTCTGCCATGTGCATGCTGGGCAATAGTATATTCATAGATGCTCCTGTCAAAGAAGCGAAAGAAATATTGGGGAATGCAGAGACATACAGCACGGCATCGACGGGAGAACCGGCCCGCATCATTCGAACAGGGTGAACAGCGAATCGTCGCCTTCTACATCGAAGAGTCCGATTCTGGCACCGCAGTCCAGCCATCCGTGGGCGTAGTTCACGGCCGCGAACGCCGTGACCAGATCTCCCGATTCGCGGAAATGCTTGGCATCGCTGTAATATGATGAAGCCATATTCAGAAAATCATCGGCAAGTTTTCTGTTGTATGATCTTTCAGGGGCCGCGATTTTTATCTTACCCAGTGCCTTCTTGGTTATCTCCAGATATCTGTCGATCTTCTCTTCCGTAACGATGTTCCGCATTCCGCCGTCAATACGATCGCGGTGATAAAAAGTTTGCCAGGAGGCGCATGTAATTATAATACCAGGCGAATTAAGGAGGCATGATAATAGTCGGAGGATCGTCTTCCAGAGATCTTGCCAAAGAGATGTCGAACATACTCGGATGCACATATGTGCAGGCGGCGACCACAAGGTTCCCGGACGGCGAGTGCTACACAAGGATAGACAATGGATCTCTGAATGACGATGTGGTGATAGTTCAGAACACCTACCCCGATTCGAATCTCATCGAGATGTTTCTGCTTCAGGATGCGGTTAGGAAACTGGGTGCCAGGCATACGACGATCGTAATTCCGTACTTTGGATATGCCAGACAGGACAGGGCGTTCAGACCCGGAGAGCCGGAAAGTGCCAAGGTCATGACGAAACATCTGGGTATGATGTGCGATCGCGTACTCACCGTGGACATCCACAAAGAATCGATACTTGATTATTTTGAATGCCCGCACACCGACCTGAAGGCGGCACCGGCTATCGCCGGCCACTTCACAGGAAAGAACATAGATTTGGTTCTCTCGCCGGATGTCGGGGCCAAAGACAGGGCCAAAGCAATTGGAGAGATGATGGAGGTTCCGTACGATCATCTGGAGAAGGTCCGGCTGTCCGGTTCCGAGGTCAGAATATCTCCGGCGGGGATGGACTGCAAAGGGAAGAATATTCTAATTGTCGATGACATGATATCAACAGGCGGGACGATAGTTGCAGCTAAACATGCTCTTAAGGAGGCGGGTGCGAGCAGTGTGTCCGTCGCATGCACGCATGGGCTGTTCGTTAACAATGCACTCGAGAGGCTCACCGGAAATGCTCTGGAGGCTGTGCTGTGCTGCAATACGCTGGAGAATGAAGTCTCGCACATATCTGTTGCGGAGATAATATCTGACGCACTGAACGATAAGCGGTGATGATTTGGAGAAGGAAGACAACTTTGGCGACTGGTATCTGGATATCGTAGAAAAAGCGAACCTTTCCGATAAGAGATATCCGGTAAAAGGGATGAATGTCTGGACCCCGTATGGCTGGAAGGCCATGAGCAACATAGACGGTTTCATTAGGAAAGAACTTGATGCGACCGGACACGACGAGGTCTGTTTCCCTCTGATGATCCCGGAGACAGAGTTCAAGAAAGAAAAAGAACACATTAAGGGGTTCGATTCAGAAGTCTACTGGGTGACGCATGCGGGACTGAATGAACTGGATGTGAAACTTGTTCTGAGACCGACATCCGAGACCGCCATGTATCCTATGTTTGCACTCTGGGTAAGATCACATCATGATCTCCCGTTGAAGGTTTATCAGATCGTGAACACGTTCCGTTACGAAACGAAACAGACGAGGGCGTTCATGAGGGTGAGAGAGATACACTTTTTCGAGTCGCACACATGCCACGTGTCGGAAGAGGATGCACAGAGGCAGATTGCAGAGGATGTGGATATTCTTTCAAAGATAGCAAGGAGTCTCTGCCTGCCTTACTTCCTCTCGGTCAGGACGGATTGGGACAAGTTCCCCGGAGCATATTACACGATTGGGATCGATACTGTCATGCCCAACGGCAGGACCCTGCAGATAGGTTCGATACATCAGTATCGCACGAACTTTTCGGAGCCGTATGAGATTACGTATGAAGATGAGAACGGCGAACACAAACATGTTCATCAGACAACATACGGTATGAGCGAGAGGCTGCTCGGGGCTGTAATAGGCATGCATTCCGACGATAAAGGTCTGATAATGCCCCCGGACATAGCACCGTTCCAGACTGTGGTAATACCGATAGTATCCAAAGACAACCGCCAGCAGGTGACAGAAGCCGCCCGTGCGCTGGCGGCGGAATTATCCGTCTGCGGCATAAGAACAAAACTTGATGACAGAGATGCAAGGCCCGGAAGCAAATACTACGACTGGGAAATAAAAGGTGTCCCGCTGAGACTCGAAATCGGAGGCAGGGACATCGAGAATGGCGTAGTAACGTTCGCAAGGAGGGACACCGGGGAAAAAGGCACGATCAGCCTGAAAAGCGTGGCCCCGGGCGCAGAACTTCTTCTGAGCATGATATCAGCATCGCTCAGAGAGAAAGCGGAGATGTCTCATATGTCAAAAATGGAAGAGATCGACTCGCCGGACCGCATATCCGAAGGAAAAATCCTGAAATTCGGATGGTGCGGCTGCGAGGAATGCGGACATAAGTTTGAGGATACGTACGGTCTCAAGATTCTCGGGACACCGTATCTGCCGGAAAGATACGAGGGCAGATGCATGATATGCGGGAAAGATGCAGACAGGACTGTGCTGGCTGCACGCACGATGTGATAACCATGACACTCCTTGAAGGCGAAACGGTATATCTCGCCGACCGGTCCGGAAATAGGATATGGATCAGAATATCGTACGAGATGCTGAAGATAGCGTCGCTGGGGACGGTTGACGGATCAAGGTTCAGAGACTTGGATGACGGCTCCTGTCTCAGTATAGCGGGAAAAGAATATTTTGTATTCAGGCCCGGAACCAAAGAACTCATGGAATCCCTGGACAGGGGGGCACAGATAATCTGTCCCAAGGACGCGGCCACTATACTTTTCAACTGTGACATAAGATCCGGAAACACCGTGTTGGAAGTGGGAGCCGGATCAGGAGGACTGACCACGGCTCTCCTGAATGCGATCTTGCCCTCGGGAAAGGTCCATACGCTGGAATTCAAAGAGGACAATGTAAAACGTGCCATGAAGAACATAAGACGTACGGGATTGGATAGGTATTGGGAGTACACAATCGGCGATGCGAGGAATATAAAGGCAGACGTAACCGCCGATGCGCTGATAACAGACATGCCGGACCCATGGCTGGCTCTGGATAATCTGTGTTGCAGTCTCAGGCAGGGAGGACGTATATGCTCGTACGTTCCGAATATGAATCAGGCAGAGAAGACTGTTTTGGCCATGAGAGAAAAAGGATTTGCAGAGATATACGCACTGGAAAACATACAGCGCGGTCTCGAAGTCCATCCCGGAGGCGTGAGACCGTCTTTCGAAACACTGGGCCATACAGGGTACCTTATTTTCGGAAGGAAGGTATCCGGAGCAGCGAAAAACTGACGGTCCGGTATAACATTTAACTATACGCGCGCGATACACCAGCCGATGGCAGTCATTGATATCAGGATCGATCTTAAGAAAGGAGTTGCGGACCCCGAGGGCAACAACACAAAAAAAACGCTTGAGTCGCTTGGGTTCAAAGGAGTTACGGACGTTAAGGCCGTCAAGGTTTTTGAGATAAGCCTGGACATGCCCGCCGGTGAGGCGAAGAAGTGCGGGGAAGATATGTGTGTAAAACTTCTCGCTAACCCTGTAATACATAATTTCAGTGTCACCGTGAGATGAACAGATGTCCGCGAAAGGATTGATGGCCAAAAGAAATGTTTCATTCGATCTCTATGACATTGATATTCTTTCATCGGATGATGAAGACCTCGGAAGGATATCGTCCGATTTGAGTCTGGGACTGTCAATGGATGAAATGAAGGCCGCGAAGGGGTACTTTTCCAAAGAAGGAAGGAACCCGACCGATGTCGAACTGCAGGCACTGGGACAGGCCTGGAGCGAGCACTGCTGTTACAAAAGTTCCAAATCTATACTGAAACAATTTGTTTTCGGTATAGATCGCGAAGATGTTCTTTCCAGAGGAGATGCGGGAGTAATGGTGTTTGATGACGATCACGGCTATGCCCTGAGGGTGGAGAGCCACAATCACCCGTCCGCGATAGAACCGTATGGCGGAGCGGCGACCGGTATCGGAGGGATATTGAGGGATGTGGTATGCATGGGGGCGCAGCCTGTAGGTCTCGCGGACCCGCTGTGTTTCGGCCCTATTGACATGACTGCAGATATACCGCCCGGTGTGAAGCACCCCAGATACCTGCTTGGCGGTGTTGTCTCCGGGATAAGAGACTATGGGAATAGGTGCGGGATCCCGACGGTAACCGGCGGGATATTCTTTGACGAGAGATACACAGGCAACTGTTTGGTCAACGTAGGGTGTCTGGGTATAGTCAAAAAGAAGGATCTGGCATTGAATTATGCGGGCGGTCCCGGCGAGGTCATGATATTGATTGGCGGTCGCACAGGCAGGGACGGCATACATGGAGTGAATTTTGCATCCCGGGACCTGACCGCAACATCCGACGGTGATTCAAGGGGTTCGGTTCAGCTCGGCGATCCGATAACGAAGGAACCGGTGATACACGCATGTCTGGAAGTCAACGGGAAACACCTGATTACTGGAATGAAAGATCTGGGAGGAGGAGGACTCAGCTGTGCGGTCGGAGAGATGGCATTGGCAGCCGGTTGCGGTGCAGAGGCGGATCTGGAAAAGGTCCCTTTAAAAGAAGAAGGGCTGGCACCTTGGGAGATATGGATCTCGGAGTCGCAGGAGCGTATGATGTGCACATGCAAACCGGAGAATGTGGACAGGGTGCTGGAAATTTTTGATATGTGGGATGTCTCAGCCGTACCGATAGCAAGGACGACTGATTCCCGCCGCATGAAATTGTTCTGGAATGGTGAGATGATCTTCGATATGGACTTGGAGTTCCTTACCGGCGGACCGATATACGACAGACCTTACATACTGCCGGAGGTCTCTACGAAAGAAGGCGAAAAGTTCCCTGAACTGCCGGATGACGGCAAAGTAATACTCACTCTGCTGTCGGATCCGAATGTGGCCTCGAAAGAATGGGCCATAAGGCAGTATGACCACGAGGTCAGGGCAGCCACGGCCGTACACCCCATGGTTGGAAAACTGAACATGACGGGACCCGGAGACGCATCCATTCTGCTCCCGGTGCACGGCAGCATGAAAGGGCTGGCGGTGGCCGCGGGATGCAATCCGTGGTTCACCGCACTTGATCCCTACAAGGGCGGTATGTCGGGGATAGATGAGGCGTGCCGCAATATTGTGGCAGTGGGAGCCAGACCCAATGCGTTCACCGATTGTCTCAACTTCGGCAATCCCGAGAAACCGGAGAGGATGGGAGAGTTCAGGGAGGCTGTCAGAGGAATAGGAGACATAGCAAGGGGACTCAATATCCCCATACCGTCCGGCAATGTCAGTCTCTACAACGAAGCATCGGGCGGAATGGGTATTCTTCCGACTCCTATGATAGTCGGATGCGGACTGATCGGCGATGTCAGAAAAGCAGTCACGGCGGATCTGAAAAAAGAAGGCAGCCGTATATTCCTGATCGGCAAAACGAAAGACGAAATGGGGGGGTCGCTGCTGTTCCGTAAATTCGGAGGAGAGCGGGGCGATGTCCCAGGAGTCGATATCGTCTCTTTGAAGAGGCTGATGGACAGACTCCTTGAGGTTATGGACAAAGGTCTGGTGCTGAGTTGCCACGATTGTTCGGACGGAGGCCTGGCCGTGGCAGTTGCAGAGATGTGCATCTCGGGAGATACGGGAGCCTGCATAAACCTGAGATCTGACGGAATAGGTATCAGGCGCATGCTCTACTCCGAGAGCAATTCAAGATGGCTGGCGGAGGTGGACGGAAAGAATGTCGCTGCGTTCGGGGCTGTAATGGGAGATGATGCGGAGGATATCGGATCGATCGGCGGACCGTCGCTGATTATGACAGAGGCGGGGGTTGATCTTCCGGTCAGGGAGATGAGGAAGGCCTGGAATGATCCTATATGGTCGGCAATGGGGGGCGGATCATGAAACCGGAGGAGATTAGAGTATGTGTCCTGAGAATAGAAGGAACTAACTGCGAGGATGAGATGGCCGATGCTTTCCGCATGGCAGGGGCACAGGCCGAGAAGGTGCATCTGAAACAGCTGACCGGAGAAACGTTCCCCGAAATGAAGAGGAATTTGGAAGATTATGATATCCTGGCACTTCCCGGAGGATTTGCGGCCGGGGACTACGTACGTGCGGGAGCGATATTTGCCGCTAGGATTAAGAGCGCATTGGGCCGCGACGTAAAGAAGTTTGTGGAAGACGGGAAGCCAGTGCTCGGAGTGTGCAACGGATTCCAAGTACTTGTCGAACTCGGTCTTCTCCCCGCATTAGACGGTACAATGTCGCCGGTACCGACTGCTGCTCTGTATACGAATGATTCCGGAAGGTTTGAATGCAGACCCACAGTTGTCAGAAATGATAACGGAGGGAGGTGCATTTTTACATCCTCCGTTGAGAGAGGAAAGCTCATGATGATACCGTCCGCGCATGCGGAGGGCAGACTTATGAGCAGGGATCTGGATTTCATTCGGAAACTTGAGGAAAATGACCAGGTGGTTTTCAGATATGTCAGAGATGACGGCGGCAAAGCGGAGTATCCATGGAATCCAAACGGTTCGGAGTCGGATATCGCCGGCATATGCAACCCGGCAGGCAATGTCATGGGGATGATGCCGCATCCAGAGAGAGTGGTCACAAGATTCACCCACCCGGACTGGACAAGAAACTGCCCGGGCGGAGAAGGCGACGGACTGCAGATATTCAGATCCGTGGTCGACAGACTCGGATGATCAGATTTTCACTTTGATTTCGATGTGATTTCCGTTGCCTATGCTCAGGGTCCGTCTCAGGTGATACTGGCAGACGATCTCTATGGTACTGTCGTAGTGCGACCTCTCCGGTATAACTATCGCACAGTCGATATTCTTGATCTTTGCTCTGTGTGCGATCACTCTGCCGAATGTTCTTCCGTCGGTCATGAATCCTTCGATGACGGCACCGGATGTGCTGCGTATTATGTCCAGTTTGTTCAGGTCTTCTTTGTCCACGGTTACGTTTAGGGTGCCTTCAAAGGGTCTGAAACCGAGTTTCGTTTCGAATTGATTCATATATTCTTCTTGGCAGATGTAGTATCTGCCTTCTCCGAGTCCGTCAACCACTGTGCCGTGCAGAGTTATCTGATCGTTAACTTCAAAGACCCTTCTGTATTCGCTGTATTCCTGCTTTAACTCATCCACGCCTCTCGGAGTGAGTTTTATGCGCTGTTTCCTTGCACCGAGGTCCCTCGTTATCAATTTTTCGTCGAGAAGTTCCAGTATTCTCTTAGAAGCGGACTGTTGACTCATTTCTAAGGCGTCACCTAACTCTCTTGATGACAGGACAACATAGTCATCCATTCCTCCCAACAGCGCGATTTTCCTTAATGCGAATGTATACTTGGAGTCCACAAGTACACATAGGACACCGAGAATTTAAACGTACCCTATGTCGAAAATTATACATATTTCTAAGGATATGTGTGCAATCAGCAGGGTCCGGAGGCTGTTCTGGCTTTAATCCTGAGTTCGGCAACTGATTTTTGATTTGATAAAATTTGACAGGAAAGCTTATGCTGATCCGCATGCTGTTTACGGCTGAATCATTTACACTGAACATGTGAGTCTGCCGAAATCATATCGGAATGCTTATCTGAGTGATTTCCGGCCGCTTCGCGGCATGGTCCCGTATTCTCTCAGAGTTTCAATTTCGGATCTTTGAGATCCAAGAGTGCGACTTCTCTTCTGTCCATGAAGAAACCTATCTTCTTATGAAGCATTATCGACGGTGCATTTCCGGACTGTATCATACTATGGCCCGCTTCCGCACCCATCTCCCTGCCTTTCCTGAGAGTTTCCCGGAGGAGTCTGTATCCTACCGCATTCCGTCTGGCGTACGGATGGACACCCATGTTCTCTATCCACACCAGTTTGCTGACGTCGAATACATGTTCCAGTATCTTTGCGAAGATGAATCCGTATATTTCGCCGTCCTCCTCCGCGACGAAACTGAGGCCGTCTCCCAGGTAGGAGCCGAAATGGTTAGCACTGCTTGCACCCAGATTGTCTTTCCACTCTTTGGGGAGATCATCCCAATTATTCTCGATAGTTTCCGCGAAATATTCCCGGATACATGAAAGTTCTAGTCCTCTGACTTTCTCGGCATCTTTAAGTTTCATCTGCCGGATCTCCATCACATCTCCTCCGGATATTCTATGCCCAGACAGTCCAGGACATTTCTCAGAACTGTCCTGGTACATTCAACCAATGTCAGTCTGGCATTCCTGTTCCCGTCGGACGCCAGCACCGGTACGGCTGAGTAGAATTGGTTGAATGCTACGGCCACCTTGTGGCCGTATGCGGGCAACACATGAATGCGTTTTTCTTCTCCGGCTTCTCTCACCGTGCCGCCGAACCTCGAAAGTATTCTTATCAAGGCCCTTTCGTACTCATCAGCGAGCATATTCGGATCCGTATCGAATTCGTACTTCCCGGCTTTCCTGAGTATACTGCCGGCTCTTGCGTAAACATACTGAATGTACGGTCCGCTGTTCCCGTCGAAATTAAGAGCCTCGTCCCACTTAAAGACAAGCTGTTTCTCCGGATGCACCCTGACAATATTGTATCTTATCGCCCCGATGCCGACCTTCCGGGCAATACTGTGCATCTCGTCTTCCGGTAGGTCGCTGCGTCTGGACCTTATTTCTTCCAATGCCCGGCTGACGGCTTCGTCGATAAGATCGTCCAGATAGACGACGACTCCTTTCCTCGTGGACATTTTGCCCTCTGGGAGTGACACGAAGGAATAGAACATGGCCTCCGGGATATTCTTGCTTCCGAGTATCCCCAGTGCCGAACACAGATGTTTGGAACCGAGTTTCTGATCCTCGCCGAGGACATCTATTGCCCTGTCTGTTCTTTTGAACTTATCCAGATGGTATGCCAGGTCCCGCGTTGTGTACAGAGTCGTACCATCCGATCTGGTGAATGTGAATTTGGTGTTCTTGCCCTGTATGCCGAAATCCTTCAGATCTATGTACCATGCTCCGTCCTCCGTCCGGCCCGTATATTTGGATTCTTTGAGTCTGCGGACCACATCTTTTGCAGACCCGTCAATAACGAAGTCTGATTCCCAAGTGTATCTGTCAATCTCCACGTTGATGTCCGAAAGTGTCTCCTTCAGGCCGTCAAGCATAACCTCTGCGGTTTGTCTGATATCGTTTATTATGTTCCTGTCGCCGTCCTCGAATTTTCTGAGCATTTCCGATATCTGCTCTTTGACATTATCGTCTTCTTCCATGCGTCTGTTCGCTTCGCGGTAGTATGCGACGAGTTTGTGATCTGCTTTGTTTCTCTCCTCTTCCGTGACAGAATCTTTCCGGATATTCTTCACGCCCCATGCGAGTATTACGACCTGCTTCCCAACATCGTTCACGTAGTATTCGGTTTGAACATCGTACCCGCACTTTATCAGAGACCTCGCAAGGGTATCTCCTATTATCGGGTTTCTCGCCCTTCCCACGTGTATAGGTCCTGTAGGATTCGTGGATGTGTGCTCTATATTGATTTTTATCCCATTTCTCGGCATTGAGCCGTATCCGCTGCCCTCTGTCAGTATTTTCTTCAGAGTCTCTTCGGTCAGTACAGCCTCATCCATGGTGAAATTAAGGTAGCCGTTGAGTGCGATGGCGGAGGTTATGAGGCCGGACGGTTCTATGTGGGCTGCCAGTTTCTCGGCGATATCCTTCGGATCTGCTTTCAGTTCTTTCGACATGGTGAAACACGGCACGGCCAGATCAGCCATATCCGAAACCTCTTTAATGAATTTCAGGCACGGTGCCCCTATTTTATTCAGGGCTCCGCTCACTGCAGCATCCACATCATCCTCGAATTTCTGTCGGATGTCCATGATCATCCCACCCGGTATCTTAGAATTGCGGCTATTCCTCCGAATGCCTTCAGAAGCATATCTCCTTCTTCCGAATCTCCCGAGATGAGCTGCACCTTTGTATTGAATCCTTCCGAGATCTCGAAGAAATCATCGATGAGATCTGTCTGCGACAGCACTTTGGCGGGCTGTCCGCACTCCGGGCAGAGCAATTTTCCGTCAGGGTCGGACACCGTAGCCTTTGTTGTGTGGCCTGAACCGCATTCCGTTTCCACTCTGTATCGGTTCAGCGACTCCGAAAGCAGAAGCACATCAGCCGCTCCGGCCTCCGTGACCGCCCTCACCTGCTCCTCGCCGTATGCTGACAGACCTCCGTCCGGCTTTCTGATCTCCCCGAAAAGCCTCTGCATGTACCCTTTCTCCACAGTGAGCTGGATGTCCGTCAGGGTATCCTTCGCGACATCTACAAGTTCCCTGAGTCCCGATTCGTCTGTGTAGCCGGTATCAAACAGCGGATTCACGACCTTTTTTCTGAGTTCATGATGAAGGTATTCTTCCTTCACAAAGAAATCCTTGGTCGCACCCGGACCCCCGACGATTATTCCCTGCAGTTCCGGTCTGTTCAGGAACACTTCGGTGGCGTTATCGGCTACTTTTTTGTAGAATTCATGAGCCGCAATCTCTATGAGTCTCTCAAAACGCACGGATGACTGACCGCCCTGATGGTGTTTGCTGGGAACCAGCGAATCAAAGTGTTTCAGAACAGATATCCTGCTTCCGGAAAGCAGACCGAGAGTGGCCTCTTTCCTGTCGATGGTAATGAGTCCGTATGATCTCTTGTCGAGAAGCATATCATTCAGAGGTTCTGTGAAGAATTCCGAATCGCATCTGTACAGGAATGTTGTTATTTCTTCCGGAGGTTCCAATGTATACTGGACCATTTTGGTCTGGTCTCCCGCACGCGGCACCTCCCCGCAGAATATGACCAGCCCGTTCGGCGGTGCGTTCTTGTAAGTTCTCAGCCTGGACATTATGGAGTCGATGGCACCGGTGACGTTTTTCATCGTTGATTTGGATTTTATGTTGGATGCCTGCGACTGTTCTTCTCTGAGATATGCCATGACATCAAAGATCATCTTTGAATTGGGTACGTAGACAGATATGAGCTCTGTCCCTCTGCCTCGGTATGATGTTATCTCCTGCATAGCCTTCTTGAAGTCATATCTTGCTCTATCCAGAGCGTTAGCGTCACTCATCTTGTTCCACCAATAATATTTATCTCAATTGCGCATTCCTATAAAAGTATTGGCGATGAAGAAGGAAAAAGTGGTCGTGTCCGTCGGCGGATCTGTACTTATACCCGGTAATGAAGATTCAGCGTACATGAAGGGGCTGGCCGAGATGATCGGAAAGGTCTCGGAAGATGTTCGGATGGTTATCGTATGCGGCGGAGGGAAAATCGCAAGATACTACACCGTAACGGGAGAAGAACTCGGAGGCACCACGTATCAACTTGACATGCTGGGCATAGGCGTGACAAGGCTCAATGCCCAGCTTCTGGCGATATCGCTGGGCGATCTTTCCTCGGCCGACATACCGCTGACGGCTGAAGATGCCTCCGAGAGGTCTTCGCCGGACAATGTAGTTGTGATGGGAGGAACCGCACCTGGACACACAACGGATGCCGTTGCCGCAATGGTTGCAAGGGAGATGCATGCAGACAGGATCGTAAACGCCACTTCTGTGGAGGCCGTGTACTCTGACGATCCCAGAAAAAACCCCGGTGCCGAAAGATTTTCCGCTATGACCATAGACGAGCTGAGTAAGATAGTATACTCCGAGCACGGGGCGGGAAAATCCAGCGTATTCGATCCTTTGGGCATAAAGATCGCAAAGGAAGAGAAGATCGATATTCTTATCGTCGACGGGAGAGACATCTCCGAACTCAGAAATGCCATACTCGGCAAAGAGATACGTGGGACATACGTCAGTTCCCGCTGATAGGTTCCAGACAGGATGAGGATATCAATTCGAATCCCGCCGATACAGCCAGATCCGATATCCTCTTCTCCTCGGGACTCTTCAGGGATTTCCTGTGCATGTAGACAAGCTTTGTGTCTGATGCGCTGCATGCATCTCCGATCATTCTGATGATGTCTTCGTCACTGCTTCCTTCGATATGGTAATTCGGTATCATATGACCGAAGTTTATCTTAAATTTCAGCGCAATTTCTGTGAACCTCGGTGCATAATGTCCGCCCGCAACGCCCACTGCCGAGCAGTACTCGTTAGATTCAATGTCCAGCAGAACTCTTGACAGAATGTCCGCCGCCTCTATGCTGCCCCATTTCCGTTCATCGCTCCCTATCTCTATGAAAAATGTCGGTTTATCCAGCCACGGACCGTGATGTGTCACCTCGAAACATACTTTAAAATCGGTAAGGCAGTTGTACATCTATATTTTTCTCAGCGCATCCGTCATCAGGGCCGGGCTGGACCTGACCAAAGTCCTCTCGCGGCCTCCGAGTCTGTTATCACGATAGTTTCCGATGGGGTGAACTGTCAGTGCCGCTTCTCCGCTTGTCGCGGAATGTTTTGACATAAATATCACCTCTTCGATTCGCAGACCTGCTTTGTCTGTTCTCCCGTCGAGATCCTCCATTCGGATGTGGAGATCGGGGGTTATCATAATCACGAGGTCTCCGCTCGTGAGGAAGCGATCTCTGCCGCTGTATCCGAGGTCCTCCCATTCTCTTTTCATGATGAGTCTGTCTTTCATGTTAACGGACGGTATGTCAGCCTCGCTGCATACCAGCAGTCTCTTTTTTTCCGTCATTTACCGGCACTATATCGAATAAGATATAAATCTCCACCCAATGCACGTGTCCGTGTCCATATGTAACGCGACCATCAGGGAAAGGGCGCTGCTGCACCTGAGCAGATTTCCCGCCATGAATCCGAACGAGATGTTCAACGTACCTTTCGATCTCACCCAGGACGGTATAGCATCGGTACTCGGTATATCCCGAGCCCATGCCTCGCTTGAACTGAAGAAACTCAAAGAGACCAATAAGGTAGATGATTGGCTGGCACACATAAAAGGGGCCGGTGCCAAGAGAAAGGCATATTATCTTTTGCCCGACGGAGTATCCGAGGCGGAGATGCTCAGACAGAGGTTCGAGTCGACAGGTATAGTCGTAGATACGCTGCTTGACATGAAAAGATGCGATCCCGGGATAATGTGGGAGAGCCTCAGTGCGAAGGACAGAGAAACATTCGGATTGGTATGTGTATTCAGAGTTCCGATACCGAGGAAGACGCTGCCGGATACCAATACCGGAGTGATACCTGCAGATTTCTACGGGATGACCTGCATAATTAACAGCGTCCGCGAGAAATATCTGTCGCTGGCCGATCCGGATAAGGTAAGAAATTGGCACAGCCGCGCGGCCGACTGGTGGGTTGACAACGGCGACGACGATCAGGAAAGATTCTATCATCTGGTCTCGGCTGGAAGGAATACCGAAGCCTGTAAGCTTCTGCTGAGAAAATCCGAAGGTTTCCTCGAGAACTCCAATGAAGATCTTCTGATGACGGCCAAAAATATGACGATTATACCTAAGTATGCGGAACCCGTGTATAATATAAGAGCAAAAGTGGCTTTGGACTGCGGAGACATAGGCGATGCACTCGCGTGTGCAGATATCATCGCAGACTTCCTCACACCCGATGCCGACCTGATAAGGGCCGAGGCATATATGCTCTCGGGCGATGCGGAGAGGGGGTTCGGCATTGCTTCGGGCCTCTTTGGTGAGAATCCATCGTCCAGAGCCGCGCTCATCGCAGCAAAATGTCTCTTCAGAATGAAGAGACACGGCGAGGCCTCAGCTTTTTTGAATTCTTCCTGCGAGGTTCTTTCGGATAACAATGACGCGTCCAGGATAGACGAGATACTGCTTCTCAGAGCAGGTATAGCCTACGATGTGGGTAAGAAGGATGAAGCACTCAGTTATCTGAGCAAAGCTGCCAGAGTATCAAGGAAAGACAGGACCAAGGAGAAAATAGAAGCTCTGACCAAAAATATCAGGAATGGTAGAGACGTTCGCTTCGACTGATCAGATTATCGCATTTTTCTTTAGGTCGTCTATATCCGAAATATAAAGGTCCCGGATATCTTTGATGTCCCATTTCAGCATGGCCAGTCTTTCGAACCCGAATCCCCACGCGAGAACAGGGTGTCTGACTCCGAATGGCTCGGTTACTTCGGGCCTGAATATACCGGCACCGCCGAGTTCCATCCACCTTCCGTTGAAGAAGACTTCGACTTCGAGAGAAGGTTCCGTGTATGGGAAGTATGCCGGCCTTATTCTTATTCTGTCGAACCCCATCCTGGCATAGAATTCCTTGATCATCGATATAAGCATATCAAAATTCCCATTTTCGTCTATTACTATGCCTTCTATCTGGGTGAACTCCGGGAGATGTGTGGAATCTATAGACTCTTTTCTGAATATTCTGGAAATCGAGAATGCCTTCTGAGGTGCATCATTGTGCTCGGCGATGTACCTTATGCTGCTGACCGTACTGTGGGTTCTGAGAAGTGCCGCTTCGGCTTTCTCTATGCTCCAGACCCCTCCCCATCCCGTTGACCCCGTACTTCCGCCGTTCTCGTGGATATCTTTGACCTTCTGCACAAGTTCCCTGTCTCTGAGATCAATCCTGCACGGACAGTCGAGGTAGAATGTATCCTGAATATCTCTTGCAGGATGGTCCTGCGGCGTGAACAGCACATCGAGGTTCCAGAATGCCGGCTGGACGTACTCGGAAGACATCTCAACGAATCCCATGTTCGTGAACAGCTGTCTTATCTCGTTCCCCAGTCTCGTCAGGGGATGTCTTTTTGCGGGAGTCGTTACGGGAGCGAATATTCCGACATCGTATTTCCTGAACTGAGCTGTCTTCCATTCGTCGCTCTGTATCAGGCGGTCTGTGATGTCGGTTATTTCTTTTGTCAGTTCTATTCCGGAAGAGATTGCCTCCCTGCCGATGTCGGTGAGCATTATGATTCTCTCTGCGACCGTCTTCTCCCGAATCATTCCCTGCCTCCCCTTCAGGTCCCTGAGAATCTGCGGATCGGCATCGCCTTCTGATATCGGACCGGCGGCCATCCTCTCAAGCAGCAGCTCATCCTCTGTCTTTGATCCTGTCAGCGATTTGCCTTTATCGGTCAGCACAATGAATTTGGATATATCTTCCGTGACTATGTCGGCAAGCTTTTTCCTCTTCAGCCATCCTATGGCTATCTTATCTTCTCCGGCTGGCATCTCTTTTGACAGGAGGTCCATATCCAGTCTCCCTCCGGATGATCCGATGATATTCAGAGCGCGTCTTTCCGGCAATCCGTTTTCGACCGCCGTATTATCGGACAGCTCGAAGAATTTCTCCGTGTCTTCTCTGACAGTCACCAGACCTTTAATGGCGAGCCACGATGCCGCCCCCATTACCTCAACCTCAAGGCAGAAGTCCCCCGACCTTACGATGTCCGCGGGCGATGCAGACCCCCCGAGACCGTCAAGTGCGATCAGAAGTTTTTTTTCATTATAACCGAGTCCGTCTGTAATCTCCATCTGATCACCATTCGAATCCGCCGAATGTCATGCTGCCGATGACCTCTTTAGCTTCCTCTCTCTTCGCCTGATGCCGCTCAAGGAATACGTTGATCTTCTCTGTGAGTATCTGCTTGCATTCTCCGCAGAGGATTCCGCCTCCTTTGCACTTGTCGGCAAGCTCGTTGATCTTGCCGTCATCTTTTTCGAACATGAAATAATTGTATTTGAAAATCGCACACACTTCGGGGTTTCCGCCGTTCCCTTTCTGTTCCTCCACCGTTGCACACCCTCCGGTGAATGCTCTGCCCACTTTCTTCCTGACTTCTTTTGGGGAATCGGTCGTATAGATAGTACCGAACCCATCCGATGACGACATCTTATCGCCTCCTCCGAGACCCGGGAACATTTTACAGTAGAGCATCGTTGGCTTTGGGTAATTCAAGCCGGGAGCGGCGTCCCGCGCGACCCTGAAGTGCGGGTCCTGATCTATTCCGCACGGAATGAGACACGGAACCTGTCTGCCTTCTGCCTCCGTGGGCAGGAAGGCAGGTGCGGCCTGTATCGCAGTGAAAAATATAGATCCGATATTCGTCGAATTATCGAACCCGAAGACGGCTTTGGCCGTGGAAAATGTGACCTTTTTGGAAACCTTGAGTGCTATCGGATAAAGAGTCTTTATGTTTTCAGTGTCCAGAATTATTTTGGTCATCTCCGGATCGAATCCCAGAGCGGCGAAGTCTAAAGCATTCTCGTATGCCAGAGACCTGGTGTCTCCAAGAGTAAGATCCTTGAAAAGGAATTTCTCGTCGTCGGTCATCTGGAACAGCATTTTTGTTTTGAAAGTATCCTGAATCCATTTGTTGAAGATCCATGGCATCAAGTGTCCGAGGTGTGTGTGTCCGGACGGACCTCTTCCTGTGTAGAGTACAAATTTATTCCCTTTATCATATTCGTCCAGCAGCTTTCCGAAATCCCTGTGGGTGTAGAATATGCCTCTTTTCAGCATAGGGTGCAGTTCACCGTATCCACCGATTCTTTCCAGCAGAGCACCGTCTATAGGTGCCGTGCCGAAGCGTTCCATGAGGAGATCGTAATCTATGTCTCCGCTCACCTCCCAGGGAGTGACTCTGAAATCATCCGCCATCTCAAATGACCTTGACACGGAGAAGTAAAGCTTTGTCTTTAAGCTTTCTAGGGAAACAGGTCCCAAACCGATACGGAAATGCATATGGCCGGCGAGAGTCTTTGCCGTGTCCCGTGTACCCTGAGTTCGACAGTTGATTTCAGGGTGCATGCATAAATTCTCTATGTGTGATTCGGCGCAGACATTTTCAGAGCCATCAATCAGTCTGAACAAACCCGGTTTCCTTAAGGCAGGTATATACATATACACGATAAACCTCCATCGCAGCGGTAATATCATGCCTTGTTGCAAAAATTGCGGAGAGGAGGTCGCAGGGGGGGGGGGAATTCTGTCCCTTCTGCGGATTCCGTCAGGTTTCAGATGAGTCCTGCGGGAATCAGTACCATGACGGCGGCCACGGACAGAACATAAATGCTCTGTACCATACGGAGAAGAACGTAACGCTC
Source organism: Candidatus Methanoplasma glyptotermitis (assembly GCA_031267895.1). Classification (GTDB taxonomy): domain Archaea; phylum Thermoplasmatota; class Thermoplasmata; order Methanomassiliicoccales; family Methanomethylophilaceae; genus Methanoplasma; species Methanoplasma glyptotermitis. The sequence goes on along the minus strand of JAIRYF010000016.1, from coordinate 22,012 downwards.
GCTACTATTCTGGGAGTGTTTTTGGGACTCATCGGTTTTATGGGCGTAGGACAGATATATGCGGGAAGACTCGGAAGAGGACTTGCAATACTGTTCGGAGGATGGTTCATCGTTCCCGTTGCAATTATAATTCCGCTTCTCATTCTGATTAACAATAATGCCGATGGGTTCACTGCTGTTGTGTTAATCTTTGTGCTGGCAATCGCATGCTGGTGGCATACTTTGTCTGGCAGGTTTACGATGCGCGGAAACTGACAAAGGAATATAATGAGAAACTCCGCTCTTCCGGCCGGCCGCCATGGTGATACGGCATTCGTCTGCGTCAGGCATATTTTATCATCCGCTGAAAGTGTGCCGCAGTGCCGCGACAGATATGCAACGGAAGACCAGTGCATTATGGAAGCAATATGCCGAACACAGTCAGGCGGGAGGAATCGCTTAATTATCCGAACGGCTTCCCTGTTGCCATGTGGAAGATACTTGGTGCCGAGACGATCTACGTAGATATACCTAGCACCGCGAAGAGAATGCTTGTGGCACTTTCTGGAGACAGTGAAGAGGGGAGCAGATTCAGGGAGTTTATGGAAAGGTCTGAAGTAATGTTCCTGCTGAACGGCGAGACAGAAGAGAATTCATTCTTCATAACCGTCCCGGATGACCTCAGTCCTGAGGATATACAAACGATGGCCGATGCAGTCCTGGATATCGCTAGGAAAGCCGAGTGTCCTTTCGTTTCAGCGGGAGATGCGGAACAGAGATATCAGATCATAATAACAAACAGCAAAGAACCGGAACTGATAGGGTTGAACAAGACATCCGGGATATCGTCTGCGGAAGTGTTCAAGCCGATCATAAAATCTCTGGACTCGAGAGGCAGAGCCAATCCGGATTTCCTGTGACCGATTGTTGCGGGCAGGTATTCTGTTCATTTATCTCCGGGGAGTGTCAGCTTCCCGAAATCGCTTTTATCTCTTTTCGGAGTTCCGGGCAGTTCGTCCCGCGGATGCTTCTTCTCTGTGTCTTCCAGCCCTACGAAGATGGGCACAGGTCTGAACATCTTCCATTTGGAGACTATATCATTGATCGTAACGGCTTCGAACACCCAATAATACAGTATCGATGTCACCGTGAGGGTGGCCACGATCATGACCGCAGATAAAATGATGTAGAACAGAACCGTGTGCAGATCGGAAGTATTTATCGCTACAAGAACGAAAAAGAATGCTGCAATGACCGGAACTGCCATTCGCTGGAGAGTTGCTCTTATGCCGTTGTACACTCTGAATTCTCTGTAATTCGTTTCGATCCTCACGTTGAGCGATCTGAATATCGACCATGGCATAACAAGCAGGGGTATGTATAATATAAGAGTGAACATGAACAGCGGGACCGAACTCTCGGAACTGAGATTCATAAATGTCGGATTCATGGATATATATATCCACACGAACATTCCGACCATAAGGCCCAGAGATGTCGAGTTCCACACCTCTTTCCACGGTATCTTCGTTCTTCTGAGTTCATAATCCATTGTTATGTTTCTTGTATCCAGATCTTCGGGGACATTGAACAGGAATATGATTATTTTGTCCGTGAATGAGAGTTTTTTCTTCACATTCGCGTATTCTATGGACCTAAGTATTCCGTAAAACATGGCTCTCTGTACTGCGTCTACGAGCGATACCGTACCGGCCGCTCCGATTATCAGGAATAATATCAGGAACACCAATGTCTCTTGTATTCCCGTTAACCAGGATATAGCTGCGATGGCGGCCAGTATTATCAAAATCCGGTATTCGGATCGGATATAGAATATAAGCCCGCAAACGAAAAACGGCATGGCCAGCAGATGCATTTCGTTGTAGAACGGCGATCCTGACTTTACCCCGACATGCAATACGTAGATCAGGGACACGGCGAAGGTTATACAGGCGGCGATTGCGGTACAGATATCGGACCTCCTTGTCAGAGACATTCCGTCCGGCAGCCGATTGGCCCAGAAGTCTCCGTTCCTGCCCCTCTCTATATGCATGCTCATTGTCTTTCCATCCAGATCTCAGCGTTAACGAGAGCTCTGTCTCCCGGACATATTCCTATAAACAGCCCCATCTCTTTGTTGCCGCCGGTCGGAACAGACAGTTCCCCGTCGGTCATCATCTGCTTGTGTGCGATCGACGATCCGCCTTCGTCCGCTATGGCTATGTCGACGGGGATATCTGACCTGACGGTCACGCGCAGAATCTTTTTCTTCTTCACGGTGAAGCTGAAGGCCATCACATTCCTGTAGAATCCTTCCGCGTCCGGATCGAACTCCCCTATCGCCAGATTTTTTTTTTGGAATACCAGAACTCTGTCTCTTAGCAGTCTCATAGTTGCCGGGTGATATCATTGTCGATTAATAGCGGTTTTCATCGGGTGCTCCGGGTTCATTGAGGTCCGTGGAGAATTTCCACATCTTGGGGTAATGTCCCCTTTCCATGAGCACTCTGTCGACATCAACCGCCTTCCCGTGTTCCGAAGACATTATTTTTGAGGTGGACATCATCATTTTGCCGATTGCTATAAGCTCGCCTCTTGCCGTCATAAGCGCAGCGAGAGAATTCTTTCTTATGTCTTCGTCCAGCATGTGTATGCCCCCGATGTTCAGATCCGCACCGTGACATATTGCATCCACTGCAGTCGGCTTGACTATTACTTTTGGAAGCGGCTCGGCGAGAACCTCTATGGGCAGTATCATGCTTCTCAGCCAGCTCTCTCTGCCCATCTGCTGCCAGAATATGTATGCATCTTTTATGTCGTGCATAGAAACCGCATCGGATTCATTCATCACACCGGAACGGGTGCGTCTGAGTTCTGTCATGTTTGCCCCGCAGCCGAGTGCCTCGCCCACGTCCGTACACAGTGTCCTGATGTACGTGCCGGCATCGCATGATACTCTGAACAGAACCTCTCTCCCTTTTACCTCAAGGACCTCCAGTTCTCTGACTGTCCTTATCCTGAGCTGTCTTTTGACAGCCGATCTTACCGGAGGGAGCTGGTAAATCCTGCCCGTGAATTTCTTCATAACACCGATCACCCTGTCTTCGGGAACATCTCTGTGAAGCACCATCAGACATACGTATTCTTTGTCTGACGAAAGAACGATATCTGTGAGTCTCACGGCCCTGCCCAGACATATCGGGAGGACTCCGCTGACATACGGATCGAGTGTCCCGCCGTGACTTATGTTTTCCGCGTGAACAGCATCCCTGACCCATGCCGTGACCTGATGGGATGTCGGCCCGGACGGCTTGTCCAATGCGATGACACCCGCACGGAGCAGTTCTCCCGTCGACCTGTCCGAAGGTCTCTTGCCCCATTTATCCGGCAGGGTGTTCGGGTCCTTGATTATCACGTATTTTCCTCTATAGCTTTGAGGATCCTGTCCGCGACCTGATCCGGATCAAGATCATCCGTGTCGAGGATCAGATCGTATATGCTTCTATCCTCTATATCTATGCCGTAGTACATTTTGTAACGTTTTGCTTCTGATGACTGTCTCTCGACAGTGTGGCGGCAGACATCTTCCCGGCTCTCACCCTCTCTCACGCCCACCCTTTCCATCCTCACTTCGGGACTCGCGTCAAGATAAACTTTGAATGCGGGTATGCCGTTTTTCGTCAGCATGTGCGCCGAAAGCCTCGATTCTAAAATTATATCATGATCGTGTCCCGCAGTGTCCAATATCATCGAATCGATAGTTTGATCAATAGACGGATCGCATTCGGCCAGGGCACTGAACTCCGCAAGGGTCATGCCTTTCTCTTTGGCAAGTTTACGAAAAAATTCTCCGAAGACCACGGCCCTGATGCCAAGTCTCTCGGAGAGTTTTCTGCACGCGGTGGTTTTTCCAGACCCGGGAGGACCGCTTATCGTGACCCTCATATCGTCAGCTCTTGTTTTCGATGCTGTCCAGTTCTTTCAGGCGTTTTTTCAGCAGGAAATACCTGACGACCCTATTCTCGAGCTGGCCTATCGGAAGGCTAATCATGGTGTAGATGACGATCCATATCGGAAGGAACCAGAGCGTATCCAGAAGGTACACCTGTCCCCAGGGCAGAGATACTGTCAGCAGTTCGGGAGGAACTGTGTTGTCAAGGAAGAACCAGACCCATGCATAAATCGGTATGACGACGACCATGGTTATCGGCATGGCCTTCATCATTTTCATGCTTGAGTCCATGGATTTCGCCATCATCTTGGGCTGTTCCTCCTGGAGTTTCTTCATTTTGTAGAGGTTATTTTCAAGTCTCGCCTGGCGCATCTCTTTGTTGAATTCGCTCTGTATGCTCTGGCTCTTTGCCTGGCTGACGAAGTCAGTCATAAATGATCTTATGACTGTGCTCAGAGTTATCATTATGAGGCCGGCGATTATGAGGGTGAACACAGGCCATTTGCCGCCAAAATCGATGATAAAGAGTCCATAGTTCAGTCCCTGTCCTATGGGGTCCCTGAACATCATGACGACCATCATTATCATCAGAGTCATAAGCATGCCGATCATGGTGCCTTTTGGCATAGGCGGCGTGTTCTGCTGCATTGTCTGAGGACTTCCCGGGTTCGGCATTTCAGTCCTCCTTGCCGAAGAATCCTCTCATGACCGGATTCATTTCCATCATCTGCTCGCGCCCTATGGCCTCGTAGAAATGTATCAGGATACCCACCGCCAGCAACAGACCGGTACCTGTGGCATGGCCCGTGGTGCCGATCATATCCGCTCCGGCAGCCAGTGCACCGATCATTGCCCCGGATATGATCGTAACGGTAGGGATGTATCTCTCTAACACTCTCCTGAGTACCCTCGGATCCCTTCGGAACCCGGGTATCTGCATACCGCTCTTCTGTATCTGTTTCGCAACTGCGTCCGATCCAAGATTCGTGGTCTGCACCCAGAACTTCGCGAACATTATCGAACCCATGATCATCACTGTGCCGTATACCAGTACGTGGCCCATATTCTGCAGGACTGTATGTCCGTTGCCGTAGCTCAGAGGGTTCAGGACAGGCATAAGCCAGCTGGTCACTCCGGTGGGTGCCGAGAGATACCACGCGATACCGCCCACAGCACTGGTGCCTCCGCTTTCGAAATAACCTATTGAACTATTGTGGCCGAGGAAAGGTATGCTGCTGAGGAAATCGTTACTGTACAGCAGAAGCGCCACCATACTCACGTTGGCAAGCAGTGCAGACATCAGAATCACGGGTATGTTGCTTGCATACATCAGTTTGATCGGATATCTGCCTCTCGCACCTCTCACGTTTCCGTGGGACAGCGGCAGTTCTATGCGGGTGGACTCGATGTACACCACCAGCAGGAATATCAGCACCGTCCCTATAAGCGCAATCATAGGATTGGGTTCTCCCAAAAACACCAGTTCGTAACCGCCGTTGGCCATCTCTTCGGATGACGTGTTGAACAGCACATATATGGCTTTGGGTATCGTCCCCGCCGGCGGATTGGACAGGCTCATGGCCTGGCCCGCCGTCACCGGGTACCAATTCAGAGCTCCGGTAAACACCGACTGCGCGACACCTGCCGCTATGAACAGCGATATTCCGCTGCCGATACCCCATTTGGATATCACTTCGTCGAACAGGAATACCAAGTAGGACCCCACGCAAAGCTGCAGTATTATCAGCAGCCTCGCTCCGCCGGACCCCCACGATGCTTCGAAAGACGAGGACGGTATCAGGAACCCGAAGACCTGAGGCACCGCCTCCACCACTATCATCACGATCACAAGCAGCTTGAGGACAGACTGATAACAGGCTTTGTCATTCTTGCTGGTCAGATCCAATTTTATTATCTTGGCTCCGACAAACAGCTGCATTATGATCGAGGCAGTGACTATGGGTCCTATGCCTAACTGTAAAATCGTTCCCGAAGCTCCCGCCATGATGGTCCTGTACTGTGCGAACAGGTCCAGCGACTCGGCCTGGTCCAGGCCGTAAAGGTATACATTGGTCATCACAAAATAGATGACCAGTATGACCACGACCCACATCATCTTGGTCCTGAAATGCACATGGCCTTCAGGACGCTTGACCGCAGGGAGCTTGTCGCTTATCGGCTTTACCTTGTACAACAAGCTAGGCTGTTCTTCCATCCCAATCTTCTCCTAGATATCTTTACTCTGCTACGCTTCCGCCCGAGGCTTCGATTTTCTCGCGGGCCTTGGCCGAAATTTGGGAAACGGTAACGTTGACCGGTATACCTATGCTGCCGTTCCCGAGTAACTTATCGATACCCGCATTGGTGAGGTTGATATTATACGTATCCCCTTCTCTGACCGCGAATCCCATGGATACGAAACGCTCGATCTGCTCTCTGAGTTCGCTTACGTTAATGGTGCTGTTCGCCCGTACCACGCACTGAGGCCTCTTGAATCCGTGCCTTCCGAAGTGGTCTCTGTCGTATTTGAGCATGTACATTTTACCTGTCTTAGAAAGACCCGCCTGTCCGTGGCCGCCGATGAGCCCGGCTCCGCGGCCTGCCTTTTTCCCACGACCGTGGGTCCTTGATCCCCTCATCTTCTTAGTTCTGCTTGGCATCAATTCCACCTCAGAGCATCCTGTTGATGAGGTCGTTGATCTCCTTTCCCCTGTATCCGAGGGCCCCTCCGTTCGCGAACGAACGTTTATTGCCTTCGTATCCCTTTATGGGGGGGTGCAGACGGAAGACCGGTTTTGCGTCTTCCATATCCCTCATCCTGTAGTCGCTTTCTATCATTGCCTTTGCGAGTTCTTCGACACTTCCGAACTCTGTCTTCTCTCTGAGATAGTCTTCGGTTATGTCTCTGTCTCCGGCCGTCTTTCCGCGTGTCTTTATCATCGCAGAGAGGGTCTCCCCGTCGATCTCGCCCCATGTGCAGTAATCCTTTACCATCTGCAGCATGCCTTTTGTAGACGAGTTCTCCGGAACCACCACACAATGGTTGACTCGGGTCAGGCCGAGCAGCTCCATTGTGTATTTTATGTCCTTGTTGACATCCGGCTGTCCGCGAACGCGTACGACTGCGTATGCCATGTTCACTCCTCCCCTTGGCCGACATCGGTTTCAGAGAACTTTATCCCGATAGGACCCGGGACTATGTTCAGTCTCAGAACCTGTTCGTCTGTTATTCTCATGCGGGCTGTCATCTTGAGTGCCTCGAATGTTGCCATGGCATAGTTGACTTTTGTTTTGGTGTTGCCGGTGGCGAATCCCCAGGAGTCTTTCACGCCGGCAAGCGTCAGGAGACTCTTGGCGACATCTCCCACAGCCAGAGATATCCCCTGGGGTGCGGGTTTCAGGGACACCGTGACGGATCCCGTGCGGCCGACCACCTCGAACGGAAGGGTATGGGGCTGTCCGCAGCCGCACTCCCATGATCCGCAGCCTCTCTTAACCTCTATGATATTGAGTTTGGCGTTGTCTATCGCCTTCTTTATGGACGGACCGACCTCTTTGCCTTTGGCTCTTCCTATGCCGATGAACCCGTCGCCGTTGCCGACTATACAGGTCACCGCGAACCTCACTCTCCTTCCGGAATCGGTCATCCTCTGGACCATGTTGAGGTCTATGACCTCATCCTTCATATCAGGAAGGAGTATGTCCACTATCTCTGCCTCGCGGAGAGGCAGCCTCGTCTCCAGTGCGCCGCTCATGGTCGTGATCTCGCCATTGAGGACCATCTGTCCCAGTCTTGTTTTCGGGATCCACTCCATTTCACTCAGCCTCCATCTTTTTCTTCATGCTGCTCATTGCAGCCTCGATATTGCCGTTGATATGCTTACCGTTGATTCTGTCCTCCGAGGGAAGCACATCTTCGCTGTGCGGGACCTCAAGGCCCGCATCGGCCATGCCTTTCACGACTGCGAAGAGCACTCCTCCGTGTTTCGGGTTCTGCATACCGATATCCGGAACGGCATACTCTATACCGCTCTTTAACGCTCTCTTGCCCGCGAGGTAACCGGCGAGGTACGCAGCCGGGATGGACGAGCACGAGTACTCCCAACCCATCTTGCGCAGTTCTCCGGTCGTTGCCGCGGCCCTGATTCTGTCTCCGGCCATATCGAAATCGATGAACTGGACGGTAACGTTCCTGTTGGATCTCCTTACCACCGCCCTGGATTCTCCGCTCCTGAGGAGCTTCTTCCTGGCGTAATAGTCGGTACGGCATTCTCTTCTTCTTCTGAATGCAACTTTATATCTTGGTCCTGTCGCCATCAGATCTCCTCCTCTTTCAGGTGGCCTGCGGCAGTCATGTGCTGCCTGAGGTTCCTGCGGGATTTGTAAACTCCTCCCTTGGCCCTTCTGTAGTAGAGTCTGTAGACCGACGGGGGTATTTTACCTTCGGCCCTCAGGGTCTTCAGCTCGTCGCGGATAGGTCTGATTATAGCTATCCACCTGCGCTTGTCGGGAACGCGTGCGTTTGCTGTTCCTTTCCTGCTGCCAGGACCCTTTCTCTTTCCGCTGGCCCTCTGTTCGGCCGCGTATCTCTTCCTTCCTTTGGATGTACCTTGCTTGGGTTTTGCTTTAATCAATCCCGAGCCGATCGCGATCCTGATATCCGAACGGGTTATGCAGTCCTCGACATCCTCAAGTCTGTCCGGGTTCATCCAGACTCTGTTTTCACCGCATTTGAGGGCCTCTGCAGCCATTCTTCTCTGGTTTCTGAGATCCATGTTCACACCATCCTGTTGAGGACCCTTATGCCCAGTTCGGCTGCCCTGCCTTCGATGGCGATCCTCTTCTTTGTGCCTACGGTGCCGCCTATGCGGACCGCCTGCGCTTTCGGATCTATGCCGTCAAGCCCCTCCACATTGTATACAAGCACTTCCTCGAATCCCGAGGGGTGAAGTCCTCTGACCGATACCGGTCCCCTGAACCCGATGTCAACCATCGGCGGACGTCTCTTCAGCCTTCTCTTCATCTTGGAATGTATTCCTTTCGGTTTCCTCCATTTCTCTCCGAGTTTGGAGTATCTGAACCATTCCTGTCTTTTGAATGCGGGTCTGCGCCCCGAGATCACGGCCCTCTTGGCCAGTGCGTCGGCGGTCTCGTCGCTGAGTTCCGGCTTAGCCTTCACGGTGTATTCTCCGACCTCGGTTTTCTCTTCTACTATCTCGACCTCTTTCTTGGCGGCTTTGGCCTCCGGCATATTCCCGCTGAATATCGCCTTCCAGCCCTCGACTGTCTTCGGCCCTACTCCCGATAGATTCTTTATTACTTCTTTCACCCTGGCGTCGTCAAAGATGGCATCCCTGAGCTCCGACACAGATGATATTCCTATCTGTTCCAATTCCGGGACGTTATCCTCTTTGAGGCCTGGAAGATCCGTCAGTGTCTTTACGCTCATTCTTTCACCTTGTGTGATTTATGGACTATGTATATTCCGTCCTGGAATGTCCTTTTGTCGAACCCGAGCCTGGATGTCGCTCTCTCGATGTTAGCTGCAGTCTGTCCGCATGCTTCTATGCTGTTTCCTTCCACGGTGACATCCGCACCGCTGATTTTGACCTTGCACCCTCCGACTATATCGGCGTATCTGGGGGCATGTCCTCCCAAGTAGTTGTTTATCTCTACGCGGTTGTCCTTCACTGCCACTTTCATCGGGAAGTGGGAGAACACAACCTTCAATGTGTAGGTGAAACCCGCGGTAACTCCTTTTATCATGTTGCCTATGTGAGCCGCGAAGGTTCCGACCATTGCCTTGTCCTTTGTTCGGGGGTACTCACTGCTTACGCTGACCACTCCCTCTCCGATGGCAATGATAATGCGGGGGTACGCAAAGTTTCTGCTCAATTCACCCCTTGGTCCTTTGACCGTCACGGTGTTGCCGTTCATTCCGACGGACACCCCATCGGGGATGGCGATGGTGCTTTCGATTTTCCCTGCTATTGTCATCTGTATTCCTCAGTAAATGTATGCCAATAATTTTCCGCCTATGCCAAGTTCTTTGGCACGGTCCTGTGTGATCACTCCGGCAGTGGTCGTAAGTATAAGGACACCGAAATCCTGAGCGGGCAGATACCTCGCCTCGAAATTTTCAATTTCATTTGCTTTGACCGAATACCTGGGCTTTATTACACCGCAGTTGTTTATGGCCCCTTCCATCATTATACGGAATTTGCCTGCTTTGCCGTCTTCTATGTACTCGAACTGGCTGATGTATCCGTGGTCCTGTATAACCTTCAGCACGCGGCCGATAAGTTTAGATGATGGCTGGATTGTGCATTCGCTCTTTCCATTGGCTGCTGCATTCTTCATGACGCACATCGCGTCGTTAAGTGGATCGCTCTGCATTCTTTACACCTCACGAATATTTCTTGAATCCCAGTTCCGGGGCCACGTCCCTGAAACACTGGCGGCAGAGGTGCATTCCGTATCTCCTGATGATGCCCCTCCTGCGTCCGCAGCGGGTGCATCCGACCGTTCTGCCGAACTGTTTCTTTGGTTTCACTCGACCACCTCTATGTCATAGTTCTCTTTCATGTACTGGATCGCCTCGCCGCGGCCTACGCGGTGGCTTTTGGGTATCCTCCTTCGGAGGAGTGCCCTCTGAGTGATCCTGTTCCCGGTCCTTCTCAGGACCACGCTGATATCCATACCGAATATTCCTATCTCCGGATCATATTTCATGCCTTCAAAATCCGTATAGTCGGATATTCCGAAGGACATGTTGCCTTCTCTGTCGAAAGAATATTCGTAGATCTTTCTTTCTCTTATCGGAAGGGATTTCTGAAGAAATTCTTCGGCGGTGTCCCCCCTCAGAGTGACCTTGCATCCGAGCGGCATTCCCACACGTATGCCGAGGTCTCTGTTCACGTTCTTGGATATTGTCTGCACCGATTTCTGTCCGGTAACCATCTCAAGGACTTTCTGAGCCTTGACCAGTCTCTCTCCGGCCTCTCCGACGCCGATATTCACGGTAACCTTGTCCACGTGTATCTGTCTGGTTGCGTTCATTCGGATGCCTCCGGCAGCTTGATTTCCGGCTTGGAGGAACCGATTACGAACACATTTCTCTTCACAGTTTCTGTTCCGCTTTGGAATCTGACGATGTTATCCGATGGGCCTTTCACTGTCACGCAGTCAGCGACGGTATACACTTTTCCGGCAAGCGCACCGCTTATAATGAGCGCGGACGCACCGTCGGCCAGGGCGTAGCTGTCAAGAACCGTCTGGTCTGCCGTGTTTATTCTGAGCGTATCCCCGGATTTGTACATGTTCTTATCCAGGATTATGTTCCTTCCGCTGCTCAGATTGAGCTGTATTTTCCCCCCGCTGACCTTCGTTTTACCTTCGATCCTGCAGAGTTTCCATTTCGCTTCGTCTTCCGATACAGGTACAAGCGAAAGCTTTCCCTTGTCCGTCAGGAGCATGCGGTAATTGAGTCCCATTGCGGGTATGGAGACAGTGTCCATCAGGCCGATAGATGCTTTAGGATTCTTGACGGCCGTGCCGTCAACGAAGACTCCGCGGTTGCTGATTATACGTTTTGCCTCTTTTGCCGTGTCGCAAATCTTTATCATGTCCCTGAGCACCGCCACTGCGGGCATACCGCTTTCCAGTGAGTGCGCTCCCGGGGACTGTTTCGTCGCCCAGACCGAGACCTTCCTCTTAAGGGGCCATGTTCTGGGTGCGGCTAATCTCTTCATATGGTCGCTCATTCTTTAGCCTCCTTCTTCTTTGAAAGCGAATCGATCCTCCACTGATCCTCCGAGTTGAGTTTGGTTATGATCAGATTGGATGCGTGTACCGGGCGGACCGTTGCGGTACCGTCGGCCTGATTTATTGTGACTCCTTCCACCGACACGCGGCCTGTGTTCGTGAAGACCTCAAGGACCTTTGCCTCGGTCCCTCGGACATCCTCGTCGCCGCGCACTATTGCAACCGTGTCTCCTTTGCAGACCCTGGCGGTGCGCACTCCGTATTGTCCGCGGAGTTCGGCACTCAGGTGCGCCGAGAGCATCTTCCTCCTGACATGTGAGGGAGCGTTTGCCTGTACTTTTCTCTGTACTCCTGCTTTGCTGCTTGTCATCTTATTTCACCTCACACTATAGTGTTGGCTGTGGCCGCTATACGCGGCCATCTGTCTGCCGATTCTCTTGCCACAGGACCCTTTATATCGGTACCTTTGGTCTCGCCGGTTTCCGTGACGATCACGGCTGCATTATCCTCGAAGTACACCATAGTTCCGTCCGCGCGCCTGGTCGGGCGTCTCTGACGGACTATAACGGCGAAAACAATCTGTCTCCTCATAGCCGGAGTCCCCTTTTTGACCGATGCTATCACAAGATCCCCGATGCCTGCCGACGGGACCCTTCTGGCAACGCCGTGGTATCCGGGGACGGTGATGATCTCGATCACCTTGGCACCGCTGTTATCGATCACGTCAAGGCGGGATCCGTTCTGAAGTCCTCTTGTCTGTCTCCCAGAGATTCCTTTCATTCCAGATCACTCCTTTTTCTCTATGACTGCGAAAGATACTGTTTTGGATATCGGACGGCACTCCATGATCCTCACGCGGTCGCCGACCTTCAGTCCGAGGCAGGGGGATGCGTGGGAGGGGTACCTGTTGGACCTCTTCTCGTATCTCTCGTATTTTTTATGATATTTCAAATAATTGCGCTCTACCACGACCGTCTTGTTCATTTTTACGGTCGCAACAACTCCGTCGATGATCTGTCCCCTGACCGAAAGGCTGCCGTGGAACGGGCAATTGGGGTCGCTGCATTCGGATGTGGGGGGGACCACATCAATTCCAATGTTTCTGATTTTTGCTGTCATTTTCTTTCACCTAACCTTCTTTATTCTGTCCTCTGGTCGGTGTTGTATGTCTGTGCCTCTGATGTCCATGTGTCCGCCTTCATAAGTGAACCTAAACTCACTGCCTGGTTTCGGTACCATTCTTTCAGTTCCGGCCGATGAGATGGTGAACGTGTTCTTCGTCTCGTCTACCACTTTCCCGGAAATTCCCGAGTATGGGGCTGACAGCACTACCACGTCCAGTCCAATGAGTTCTGATCTCATGAAATCGCTCCTGTTCATCTTATCTTACTTCTGTGCGGAATCCTATTTCTTCCAGCACGGCTTTGACTTTTTTCTTGTGATCTCCCTGAAGCTCGATGCGTCCGTCTTTGTACGCTCCGCCGGCGGCGCACTTCACTTTCAGTTGTTTGGCCAGGTCCTCTACGTCAATGTCGTTCTCGTCAATGCCGTCGATCACTGTGACCATTTTGCCGTATCTCCTGCTGTCCACGGATATCCTTACCATCTGCTGCTCGCGTGCGATCTCTTCGCACATGCAGAGTTCTTTGGGCAATCCGCACACAGGGCATATATCGGCCATCAGACTTTTTCCTCCTCATTCTGAACGGTCAGGATGCGGGCGATATTTGTTCTTACGGCGCGGATTATACCGGGGTTGGATGGTGCCCCGCCCATTGCCGATATCCCTCTCTCGTGCATGAGGTCGTTGCGGAGTTCTTTGAGCTTCTCGTTGCGTTCCTCTGCGCTCATTTCTCGTATGTCACCGGTCTTTAGCAATGCCATCAAAGGACCTCCTCTTCTGCGACAGTCTGCACTTCGGTGTTCTCTGGTACCGGCACCTCTGCCGCTGCCTCTCCGAACAGGTCCGGAAGCTTTGCCGCTGCCTCGGTTTTGCTCAGGATTGTTGTATCGGCCGGAAGTTTCGCATCGGGCCTCATTACCTCAACGGTTACCCCTATAACGCCCATCTTGAGCTTCGCAACCGCGTACCCGCGCTCGACGAACAGATCTCTGGGTTCGCCGCAGAATTTTATGTAACCTTCTTTGAACTTCTCGGTCCTGTGTCTCTGTCCGGTAAGTTTGCCCGCTACAATGATGTGGCAGCCGCGGGCCCCCGCATCCATAACTCTGCGGACGGTGGAATGCCCTGCCCTGCGGAAATGCCATCCTCTTTCCAGGGAAAATGCCAGTTTCTCTGCCATTATCTGTGCGTTCAGACTCGCATTGGCGACCTCCTGAACCTCTATCTGCGGGTTCTCAAAGCCGTATTTGTCTTCTATTGCTACGGTCAGGTTCTTGATTGTCTGACCGCGCCTTCCGATTACCAGTCCGGGTCTCTCGGTCGTGAGCACGACACGGGTTCCCATGGGAGTTCTCTGGATGTCTAGTCCCCCGAAACCGGCGCGGCTGACTTCTTTCATGAGATATTCTTTGAGCAGAACCCTGCGTATGTTTTCGGCAACGAACTTTCTCTCTGATGCCATGATCACTCAACCTCCTCTATTATCACTTCTATGTTGGCGGTCTCCTGATTCCACTGCGTGGCCCTTCCGTGTGCCCTGGGCATGTGCCCCGGAATGGTCTGACCTCTTGCGATGGTTATCGTGGATATGGCCATATTCGATGCATCGAGTCCTTTGTACTCTGCATTAGACATCGCGCTCCTCACGACTGCCAATATTGCCCTTGATGCCTTGATGGGGTATCTTCCGGGTCCGACACCTTTCTTGTGGGATACGCGTTTGTTGTACCGTTTCAGGGGAACCGGCCGTTCGAGTGCTATTACTTCCTCAAGTGCCGAGACCGCTTTCTCGGTTCTCATGCCGCGTATCATTCCTGCAACCTCGCGTGCGAACTTGGGAGATACGGGCTGGTCTTTGGCAAGAGCCTTTGCGGAGATGTCCGGATCGGATGCCGTTGTGTAACCTTTGTTTGTAGCCATTCCTCAACACCTCACTTCAGCGGCATGAACTTCGAAGACCTCGTCGCACCGACTCCGGGTCCGGAGTGCTGAGGCGTTCTCCTCGTAAGTACGAATTCTCCGATGAAACACCCGATCATCTCGGGTTTTATCTCGACATTCTTGAATTCTTTTCCGTTGTATATGCTTACTGTCTTCCCAACGAATTGGGGTATGATCGGCAGATCCCTGCGGTGCGTCCTGACCGGTCCTTCGGCATCCTTCAGTTTGTCGAACAGCAGCTGCTGTTCGTAGTTGAGGCCGCGGAGATAGGTCCTCCTTGCCCTTGAAGGGAGAATGCTGAGAACCTCGTCAAAGGACATTTTAAGGAGTTCTTCCATCGTGAATCCGCGGTAAAGGAACTCTTTTTTCCTCCTTGCCTGAATTGCCGATGCCTTCTTTCTGGATCTCCTTCTGGTGGCTTTTGCCGATCCTGCGATAATCTTCTTTGCCATTCGGAATCACTTCCTCTTTTTCTTAGGCAGGAAACCCACCTTTTGTCCCGGCGATGCGGTCCTCTTCTGACAGTTCGGTCCTCCTACGTGAGGATGACTTCCTCCGCCGTGGGGGTGATCGACTGCGTTCATCGCTACTCCGCTGACCTTCTTGTTGGCGGTTGATCTTGACCTCAGCGTAAGGCAGTTCTTTCCGGCTTTGGCGAGCGGTTTGTCGCCTCTCCCGCCGCCCGCAATGATCCCTATCGCCGCACGGCAGCAGGGGTTGAATTCCTTCATGGATCCGGAAGGCATGAGTATCATGACTTTCTCGCCTCTGCTCACGACGGTCGCTGAAGATCCCGCAGTCTTGGCGTATTTGCCTCCGTCACCCGGGTTTGCCTCTATGTTGTGCACGGCTGTTCCCTCGGGTATCTTAGACAGGCTGGTTATGTTTCCGGCAACCGTTTTGTCGCTGCCCACATACACCTTCTGTCCGACCTTTGTTCCGGCTACAGCAAGCTGGTAGTCCGTGACTCCGTTGAAGTCGATGACTGCGAGAGGGCTTGTCCTTCCGGGTGCCTGGATCAGGTCCTTTATCGTGCCTACTCCCTCATCGAACTGGGGGAGCCTAACGTCATCCACGTGTCTGTGACTCGGGGAACGGTAGTGTGATCCTCCGCGTCCCCTTCTCTGTGTAATCAATCTCTTTCCCATTCGATCGCCTCAGAATACTCCGACTCTCATCCCGACATCCTCTGCTGAATAACCTTCCGCGAGCTTGATGATGGCATGTTTGCCGTCTTTCTGTATTTTGGTCCATACGTGATCGACCTTCACTTCAAAGCGTTCCTCGAAGGCGGCCTTGATATCGATCTTACCGGCCTGTCTGTGTACTATGAACTCTATCTTGTTGCCGTCCCTGAATTTCTGGGTGGGGGTACCGGACAGCAAATTAAGTGTCTTTTCCGTTACGTACGGTCTGATGAGTATATCGCTCTGTTTCACTGTATCCACTCTCCCAGTTTTGCCATGGCTGATTCGGTGTATACTGTGAGTCTGCCTGCGTCTCCTCCGGGCGCAAGTATGCCCGCACTGAGCGTACCTACCGACTCGATCTCCACTCCAGGAAGGTTAGATGCTCCTTTGAACACCGGTACGTCTCTGTCGGAAACCACTATGAGAACGGATACAGGAGTCCTGTACTTTCTGTTTCTCATCTTTCCTCTTCCGGCACGTATCTTGCGGCCCTCTTTAGCACGTTCGACATCGTAACCTATGCCGATGCTGTCAAGGACTCTGCCGATCTCGGAGGTCGCTGCCATGTTCTGGAATCCGTCCTCGATCACTATCGGGAACGAAACAGAATCGTCGAACTGGTGCCCGCGTCCTCTGACGCAGTCGGCACAGCCTGTTGCCGCTACCGCGGAAAAGCGGGCCAGTTTCAGTTCTTTCCTGTTGACCTTTTGGTCCCATATCCTCTCCGGGCGCGGCGGATGTGCTCTTCTTCCGGTAACATTGTTCGGAGACTCTGTAGCTCTTTTCCCGTCGTGAAGTCTTTGGACGCGAGCCACACCTCTTCCCTTTCCCCATGTGCTCACCGAGTGTCTCATACCAGCTCTCGCGGCAGGTCCGTACGGCTGCCTTTTGTTGGCTGCGGCGGCCAGGATCGCCTTTTTGATTATGTCGGGTCTGTACTCAGACGAGAATACTTCGGGGACATCGATGGTTCCGGAGACTTCTCCCTTTACAGAATAAACGTTTGTCTGTGCCATTCAATCATGCCCCCTGTTTCGATTCGGTCGAGATGTATGTCACATCTGCGACGGATACGTCGGCCTTTTTGGGCATCCTCGTCGCGTCCCTGAACCTTATCAGTCTCTTTGCCGGTCCGGGAACGGACCCGTGTATCAGAACGTATGCGTTCCTCACTTCTCCGTAGTTGATGAAGCCTCCTTTGGGGTTGACCTCCCCTCCGTCGGATCCGACCTTTATGATCTTTTTGTTGAATTCGGTCCTCTGATGGTATCCCATCTGACCAGAACCCGGAACCGTGCTCCTGACGTAACCGGGTCTCTTCGGACCGAGGTTGCCGATGCCGCGGCGGTGTTTGCTGTTTCTGTGCGAAAGCAGCTTGACACCCCATCTCTTGGTGACTCCCTGGAATCCTTTTCCTTTGGTGACAGCGATAACATCCACGAGTGCGCCTTCCGCTGCAAAATCGGTGACTGCAAACTCCTTCCCCAGAATGCTTTTTGCATATACGATTCTGTCCTCGATCCGTCCGCCGCCGATTCTGAGTTCCATAAGGTCGGGAACTTTTTTGGGAACTCCCGATATCTTTTTCGGCTGAGTGTATGCGAGTATGCGGACATCTTCTGTGTCGAGTCCGTCATACCTCTCGAATGATGATTCGTCGTGGTTCGTCGGCACGCTGAGCCTCTTTGAGAGAAGAGGGTCGAGATCTTTTGCCCAGACCTCTCCCGATGTTTTGAGTCCCGTGATGCTGCTTTCGTAGAATCTAACTGCAGCCACTCTCATCGGCGGCACTTCGATAACCGTTACGGGTATCTGGAGTTCCATGCCGGATGTTGTGCTCTTTGCTCTCTTATCGACGACGAATGCATGTGTCATCCCGACTTTGTATCCTGCGAATCCCTGTATCTTTGGCGATCCGCTGATCTCGGGCCACGAGTCCAACCTTGGGGTCTGCGACTGTGCTCTCTTCCTGGGGCCGAATGCCCTGGATCCTCTTTTTGGGCGTCTCCTCTGTGACATTTATTCACATTCCTGCGAGGGTGTCTTCGCTAACCTCGCGGCTTATTGACGGACACATCTCAACATCCGACCGTGACGCCATATTCATCTCGAAAATCTCGACATGAGTGAAAGTGGGGTGCCGCAGCATTGCCCGTTGCGTCTGGTCAGACATACAGCATGTCCGATCTGAAAGTGGTATAGTCGGCTTCTATTTAAAGCCTGTTGCTTGATAAACTGCGCTCGCAGGTGCCGGTCCTTCCGCCGTGATACGCCTAATGGGATGGCATCTGCTGACTGCTGCGGGGAAGAGTTGTTTTGCTGCTGTGCAGAGCATATACGGCTGATCGGAGATGCCGTCAGCCGGATGGTGGGCATTGATCCAGCTAATACAGCAGGCATTGATTCCGGGTTTGTTCACAATCCGGGTACAGGATGGCGGTTCTTGTTCTTTATTGTTACTTTTGAGTTCAGAAAATATATTCAGACAACCCGAATGGATTGGATTTCCGAAAGCATTTGAAGCTGTAAACGGAAGGGTCCCCCGCCGCAGCAACGGCGGGGTATTTGTTCAGACTGCGGTTCAGAGTCTCGGCGCAAACGCGCCGACATCCGTGAATATTTCGAATTCGATCTTTTCTGTATCGGAGTGTTTATACGCATTCGCAAACACCGCATAGTAATCGGTGTATCCGGAATATTCTCCTCCGTTCAGATGTATAACTGCATACGAGTCCGCAGGGAATCCTTTCTCGGCAAGTTCTGGCGACGGGGATGTAAATTCGACATCGAACAGTTCTTTTCCGAAATTCGAGTGGTCGAGGATCTGCACCGGTTCTCTGCCATTGTAGGTGTATACTCCGGTGGTGGGGTAGTAGTCGTTGACACGGCCTTTAAATTCTCCGTTGCCGTCGTAAACGCTTTTGACTTCGGAACCCGATGCGCAGAAATCGCTGCTTTTCGGTGTCACGGTTATGCTGTGATTTATGAAATATTGGCTGCTGCCGTCATCGCGTCCGTACAGTATCTCGCTGTATTCAGAGTAAACGCTCAGCCATCCGTAATGTCCTTCTTTGTCACCGTACACGTGGACTGTCGGTCCGAGAGGAATATTCTGTACGGAATAATATCCGAAATCCATGTCTCCGTCCGTCTGCACAAGGAGAGAAGAGACAGCCCAGTTGTAGGCGCGGATTAACGCGTCCTTCTGTTCGAACGTCTCTGCTGTGTAGATATACTTCTCCCCTGTCTGCGCATTGTAGCATATCCCGCTGGCGGATGCGTACCCCAAGCGAACGCCGTCAAGAGCTATGACGGGACTTCCGGCCTTTGTGAGTTTCTCTATTTCCGCCTTCACGGAGGGGGTGCCGTAATCCTTGATCAAGCCAGAATTCACCACGGCTATACTGCCGGCCGGAACGGCTCCGAATTCATCCGCGTATGTCACATGGCTTGTGCTGCCGGCAAGCCATCCGCGGATGTTATAATCTGAAAGCCCGACGGCATATACGTCTGCATCCGTGAAATCCACTGCCCCGTATCCCCCGATGGGATACTCCGCTGCTGGGTCGCGAGGTGAAGTGGCAGATACAGCCACAATTACGATCATCGCAATCACGGCAGCGGCAACAATAACCGCCGATATGTTCTTACTCCTTTCCACGGTCATCGGTGCTACCGCCCCTCTCTCTCTTCATGTTTTATTCCTCCTTATTTAGCGGATACTTTAGTGCCCGCGCGGAGGCAGGATGGTGTTGCCGATATAATTAGATGTAGGTTTCATATGGATTTTTGGGTAAATCCTCAGCTCTCACACAATATCAAAACATCACGTGTCGAACTCAGATCAGAGGATTCAATCGTTATCTTCCCTGATACTCCCAAGACCTCGGCGAATACTGTGTTCTGTCTGCGCTCGGTCTGCTACCCCTGGACAAGAGAGGATGTCACCATGCAAGTGTATATGTGTGCCCGTATCCTATGGCGTATACGCATCGGCTCTCACTGCATGCTTCTAGCAAAGCATAGATGATTTTTACATACCAGTGACATAAACAATGTTGCGGTCGTGAAAAACCTATGCAGGTCTATCGAAGAGGCTATCGGCTGGCAATACTGGACATTCAGAATACTGAGCACGGCCTGCCTGCGAAAAAAAGAGAAACAATGCGGTCTCAGAGATCGCCTTTTTTGGCCTTTGCCTGCGCCCGTTTCATGCGGGCTTTCGCGTCAAAACCCGTCGCTTTTTCGACGAACATATTCAGTCTTCTTTTGCTGTCTATGATCTCGGCATCCGCCATGCTGCCCGATTTGTTTGCGGTGACGACCTCAAGAACATTCTTGTCGACAATTCTGACGGATATGCTCTTCAGGACTCCGTAAGAGGATACAAGCACGTCTCCTTCCGCAGAAACATTTCCGAATGTTTCCTTCATCATTTTTTCCAGAAGGCCCCCGTCTATGTTCTTGAACCAGCCCTTTTTAATATCGTATTCTGCCATCTTTTTCACATCCCAGTGCAAGGTCGCCGTCGAACCCTCTGTCAAGGTCCGCTGCCGTACCCAGTATCTTTTCCGATTCAATATATGTTTGCCAAGAATCGATGCATTCGCACTTTATGTCAAGGTCCTTCGTATCCTGGGAGAAGGAAAACTTCTCAACTGCATCAAGTGCTTCCAAGTCGCATCTGCCACAGTTGTGAGCCCCTCTTGAGGACCCACCTCCCGACGGAGATGACATAAGTCTTGCGCCGACATTGCCCGACAGTCTCTTAAGAACCTCGATGAGTGACCATATCCACGGCGGTCTTACATCGCTGGATCTCCAGAGTCTCTCGGCGTAAGTCCCGTGCTGTATGTTCAGGGGGTTGATCGAGATCTCGTCCGAGAACCTGTCCGCGAACATCGCCGAATTAACAGTATCTTCAATGGCCGCCGATTCCGTCAGGAAAGGTGGTTTCAACAGCAGATATGTTCTGACACCGAGATTTGCTTCCTTAATCAGCATACCTGCCCTTTTGCTGTCTTCCGGCGAAAATCCCTTATTAATTGAAACCCTGAGCACATCCGGGTCCGAGCTCTCGAGTCCCAGTGCTATCGTCACATTCTTCGGAAGTTCGCTGAGGATGCCGGATGTAACGAATTCCGGACGGCTCTCGAACAGTATCCTCCCGCAGTCCAAGAACTCCCCGAGTATCCTTTCCCTTGTCGCATGCGGGATCTCCCCCTCGTCGAGAAAACTCCCGGATGTGTAGATTTTGACGAAAGGCTCCCCGCTGTATTTGGAGAGGGCTTCGTCAACCTGCCTGTTCAGATCATCCTCCGTCACGTTCTGAATAGATGCCTGACGGTATCCGCACATGCTGCAACCGCCCGTTTTCGCCCAGCGGCATCCATTAGTACGCATTATTATCACCATCGCATCAGATACTGCGCCGGCTATCAGATCTTTTTCTTTCCAGCATGCTTCAAGCTGCGACGGCGATCTCTTTGTTTTCATATTTTGAGTCCGATACGGGCAACACAATGCCATTTATAACCATTGCCGGCCGACAGTGATGCCGATGCTTCGCAGACTTCTGTGAAACCAAATAGCTTTTGGATCTTTCTTTGCCTGTGACGAATTCCTCATTGGGAACAGCCATAACGAGAACGCCGTCGAAATCTCCGTAAAACTCTCCGACGGTTGTTTTCTGAATTCCGTCTGTTGCAGGATCCATTATCTTCATTTTTCCGCCTTTCTTTATCAAACAGACAACGACATAGTGTGCCGTTCCGTCCTTTCTGACAATGCGGGCCACGGCCGGAAGCGTAAAGTCTTCTTTGAACGATTCAGGATCCGCCCTGACGGCTTTCGCTTGAATCCCAGCTTTCCCAGTGCCTCTGCTATTCCCCGTACAGAGGTTCCGGAGATATCCGTACCAAGCAATTCTCTCAGCTTTACAATTGTAATTTCTTTTCCGTAAAATGAACACATGCTTGCTATACACGCTGCTGCGCAGTCGGAAGAATCATGCTGTTCAATATGAGGAAATCTCACGAAAGACGTATTACTACGTATTTATAA
>JAIRYF010000012.1 GCA_031267895.1 Candidatus Methanoplasma glyptotermitis | reverse complement strand
GGATTGTTGACGATCTCAATCATTGCATTGGGGCATCCGAGACAGCGGCCTTGATGGATCAGAACAGCGGTTGCCGCACAGTCGAAGTGAGGCTTGAAGGGGCACATCATGCGGATGCCTCCAGGATTTCGGCTGAATTTTTTAGATCTGTTTTAGACAAGATGGGCCAATCAATTCTGGCAAGAAGTGGATTGGGTCGCCCTCCCCTCGCACCATTTCCCGGCACATCTGGGATATATATTAAGTACATGGAAGGCAAATCAGGTAGCACCCTCGAATCGGAGAGTGCGCAAGAGATGGATGACGAGACAAAACTTCAGTTCGTTACAACGTTCTCAAGCCTCATCACGGCCGCGTTCGGTCTTGTTGCGGCATTGGCCTGGAATGACACGATAAAAGAAGCGATTTCCAAAATTTTCACGGATGGAGATACGCTGTTGGGAAGCCTTGTGTATGCAATAATCGTGACCATATTGGCGGTAGCGATGACGGTATGGATATCTAAAAACGCAAAGAAACTCAGCGATCGGATAAAATTCAAAGAGAACAAAGAGTGATTTGCATATCCAAACGGTTTTTCCCTTTCCTTCCTTTCCTGCAGATGATTATGGGTGCAGTTCCGAATATCTGTGGCCGTGAAGATCGACGGCCAGTTGGCCGGGACTTTATTGGAGTATCTCATGTTTGCATTTGTAAGGTGCAGGTTCGGTTCGTCCCGGCTATCAAAGCCCGATTTATCTATTCCGACGGCTGTGCCTCGGTCGCAGATGCATATAAGAAGTGTGCCGCCGTTGCCGCTGAGGAATGCCACCCGCATCTTTAGGATGGCATTTTCCATCTTTGCATCTTTCTCCCTACGGCCGCCTGCATAAGTTCGACCTCTGGTGTTCTCAGACTTTGTCGGCCTATGTGCGGCCCTAATCTGTCGGCAGCTGCCTCTGCGGCGTATTCAAAAGTGCCGATCGCGCCGTTGGCTGACCAGAATATTAAATAACATAAAGGGGTCAAGGTCTTGGAGAATTACATTTGGTAGATACAAAGGATGCCGCGGCAAAGAAGGTCGCAGACCGGTATAAGAAGAGTCCGAATAACCAAGGCGGAAAAAGGGGGAAGCCCAAGTCCAAAGAGAGTGTCAGAAGGCAGCCCATGCTCAACACACATAAACTGGCACCTTTCAAATACGACATGAATGAGTTGCTTTCTGCGTCGGCAATGGATCCCGCCAAAGCATCGTCATTTCTTGCATCAGTTATAGCGAAAGCATCCAGAGTCTCAACGAGAGATGCGAAGGAATTCGCAAAGACCTTTATGGAGTCCGGGGATATCACAAAAGAGGAGCTGGACAGAATAAGCAGACTAATGGATAAATACAGCAAATATCGTTGACTGTTTCATGAAATCTCTTGAGATGTCGACTGGAAGGGTCTTCGTCCTAAAGTTAGAGTCCGGAGAGGTTCTCCATGAAGTTTTGGAAAAATTCTCTGAGGATAACGGAATAGAGAATGCTGCTGTCACCGCTGTCGGAGGCATCGGCGGGGGTTCGCGGATAACTGTCGGACCTGAGATGCCATGCGACGAAAAGATAACGCCCATCGTTATCACTCTGGATGCCCCTCATGAACTTACTGCGTCCGGCACTATTTTCCCGGATGAGAATGGGAATCCGATAATGCACATGCATGGATCGGCGGGCAGGGACGGCAGGGCCGTAACGGGCTGTCTCAGAGCCGGTGTTACGGCATGGCTTGTACTTGAAGTAGTGATAGTCGAACTCACGGGCAGCGGT
This sequence comes from Candidatus Methanoplasma glyptotermitis, assembly GCA_031267895.1. Taxonomy (GTDB): domain Archaea; phylum Thermoplasmatota; class Thermoplasmata; order Methanomassiliicoccales; family Methanomethylophilaceae; genus Methanoplasma; species Methanoplasma glyptotermitis. The sequence goes on along the minus strand of JAIRYF010000012.1, from coordinate 24,594 downwards.
GCGGTCAGGAAAAAGAACGGTTCAGGAATGAAGATTCTGGAACTCTGAATTATCTTCTGTTGTAAGTGTCGCCGAAATTGTCAAAAACGGCATCTGAGTAATTGTTTATGCGGACTCGGTCTTCTTTGTCCGGGACAATGAATCCCGCTATCGGGAATTCGGAATCGCAGCGGGGACAGCGGACATTTGGGCAGTTCTGATTTGCCTTGGAGCAGAACTTGCATGCTATCGCTCTTGACTGGAAGAGACTGAATTCATTGCCGCAGTTGGGGCATAGAAATCTCCTCGCAGCTATCTTGAGTTCCTTGGTGATATTTGCGCCCCGTTCCTCGGGTGTAAGCCACATCGGAGCTTTGGGAGATATAGGAACACGATATGCCGGAGGTTCTGACACACGATCACCGTCCTTTCGACGCATTAACTACTGATCTGAGCATTGTATCGTCAAGGCATCTCTCGACAAACGTACCAGTAACTATTGCATCTGCACCGGCCAGTCTCGCGGCTTCTGCTGCTTCCGGGGTCCTTATTCCTCCTCCGACTATTAACGGAATGGATATTGATTTCTTCACCGCGGATATCATCTCGGACGGCACAGGTACGTCTGCGCCGCTCCCTGCTTCCAAATAAACAAAATCCATTCCGAGCATTTCGCACGCCAGTGCGTATCCCACAGCACGGTCTGTATCGTCACGTCTGACGGCATCCGCCTTGCCGACTTCGCCCACTTTCATCCCCGGTTCAACTATGATATACCCCAGAGAAATGGTCTCTATCCCCAGCTTTTTTATGTGTCTGGCGGCACCTGCCTGTGCGTTCATGATCCAAAACGGATCCATACTGTTTACCATGCTCATGAAAAATATGGAGTCAACATCTTCCGAAAGGGCACTCGGGCCTCCCGGAAAATGGATCGTAGGTAGGCCGGATGCCTCCTTTATGCATCTGGCGGTATTGCTCAGATTTTCACTCGTAACGCCGGTGGATCCGCCTATCATGATTGCATCCGCACCAGCTTCTTTTACCTTCTTTGCGATGGCACCAGCCTCTCTGCTGTCTTGTTTGTCGGGGTCCAGAAGTGCCAAGTGAACAGTCCTTTCTTTCATCTTGCCGATCAGATACTCCTTCACATTCATCAGATAACACCTAACACAAACGCGATCAATGCGATGAACATTGCGATTTTCGCCATTCTCTGCGAAACGTCTGCTCTGCGGAAAATAATAAATGCACTATAAATAAAGATTGCATCAGCTGCGAGTACGATGCAATAGGGCCAACCGAACATCCCGTTAACGAGAGGCCACACGCTGAGGATCGGGCCGAGTATGAAAAATGCTGCCGCTGTTATCGACGCGTTCCTCGCACCGATCAGCATCGGAAGAGTCTTCCTTCCTTCGTCGGATGACATATCCTGTATGTCCTTTGCTATCTCTCTTCCTATGCTCACAAGGGCAGCCATGACAGCGATAATGATGTTTCCTTCTGTGTTGCCGGCAACAGCACCGCCGAAAAGGAAGATCATCCCGGTGAGCACGGCGATTGCAATATTTCCCGCGAACCCCCTCTGTTTGAGAAACAGCTCATACGATACCATCAGAACTGCAGCTATAATTACTACAGATGTTGCCGCAGCCGACATCATAACTGTTGAGAGGACGGATGCGATCACGAGCCCGGATATTCCTGTGGCGAGGGCAGTCTTCGGTTTGATTTCCCCTGTGGGAAGGGGCCTCCCAGGATGAGCGGTTTTGTCTATATCCCGGTCAATGTAGTCATTGAGCGAGTTCCCCCCGGCCATAAACGCCAGGACTACCGCGCTTGCGATGATTAGGTTCGCAACGTGGTCCCCGATGTCGGTTCCGACGGCAATGAACGCACCGATTATAACGCCGAGTATGCCCATGACGCCGTTTCCGAACCTGAATAGGCGGAGGAATCTGTTCACACCTTTGCGATACGGTCGGGATTAAAATAGTTGGTGATTTCCGAATATGTGATAGTACCTGGAAAGAGATCCATGAACACGCTGTCTGAACAGGTTCTCAAGTTCCATCTGAGGAAACGCTGCCTCGTATGGCAGGATCACGCCGGCTTTGCCGGCGGACGTCAGAACTTTCGGTATCGATACCATGGCATTTTTATGAATATCAGCGGCATTCTCCCCGCCTGTTTTGGTGGATCTTCCGTAAGGCGGATCGGTCACAACGATATCAATGTCAGAGAATCTTTCCGGAATGTCTTTGATATCTATTGTTTCATAATCGCACAGATCAAGCCCGTAAAAGTCCATATTTTCTCTGCAGCCGAGTACCATCTCTTCATCAAAATCGGATGCAATGGTCTTCATACCCATCTCAGCAGCCTCTATGACCAGCCCGCCGGTGCCGCAAAATGGATCCAGAATGGTATCTCCTCTCTTTGCTCCCGTCAGGTTGATGAGCGTCCTGGCATATTTTGGATGAAGGGAAATCGGAGAGAAAAACGGCCGCTCGCTGACCTTTCGCTTTTCCATCACATTCCTGTCAATGGCCCTTTCCTCAATGAACAAGTGGACCCTGTCACTCATATGCATCCTGACGATTATGTCCGGATCTTTCAGATCAACATCATTGTTTTTCGAGAATATGCTTCCTACATCCGATATCAGCTTCTGGGAATTCACATCTTTCATCATTCCCTCGAATCTTTTTGCCCGTATTGCGAATGTTCCGGCCGGAAGCCGAACATCGGAAAAGTTTCCCGTGTCCGACGGATTATATGATCCCAGATACAGCCCGATCGAATGGGTGAGGGCTATTCGGTCCGCAATGCTGCCAAGGAACTCCTTCGGAAAAGAGGCCGTAACGTATCCGGGACCGGAGCCGATGATTCTGTGTCGGATGCATTCTGCCTCAATACACCTCCTGGCCTCGGCATCCGGCATATATTTAGACTCGCCGGAAAGTTCAAAGAAGAACACAGGGTCCATGGGTTCTTCAGCATTCAGTCCTTAATACCATCTTCGGTCACCATGAACACCGCCTCGCCCTCCGGCAGGTTAGGGGAATCGATCAGTCTCGCGATTCTCTTTCCCGCCTTGCCTTTCCTGAGATATATGCGGAATGTGGCGGTATGGCCGACAATGTGTCCGCCGATAGGCCGTGTGGGATCGCCGAAGAAAGCGTCCGGCTTGGCCGCTACCTGATTTGTTACTGCAATGACTGTGTTGTTAAGGGTTGCGAAATTCAGAAGGTCGTGCATGTGGCGGTTGAGTATCTGCTGTCTCTCTGCCAATGCGCCTCTCCCGAGATATTCGGCTCTGAAGTGCGATGTGAGAGAGTCAACGATCATCAGCCGAACTTTCTTTTCCTGCGCCAGTTCCAGAGCTTTGTCGACCAGGAGCACCTGATGCTGAGAGTTGAATGCCCTTGCAACGTGTATTCTTCTCAGAGTGTCTTCGGGATCGACGCCCAAGTAGTTTGCCATCTGGATTATCCTTTCCGGCCTGAAGGTATTCTCCGTATCGATTATTATGACATCTGAATCCAGTCCGCCCTTTTCTTCGGGCAGTGTGGCATTGACCGCAAGCTGGAAACAGACCTGTGTCTTACAGCTGCCGAATTCACCGAAAAATTCCACTATGGACTGACTTTCCAATCCCCCGTTCATGAGTTCGTCGAAGGCTTTGGAGCCTGTTGTAAGTTTGGTCACCGCTTTGCGGCGTTCCATAATGTTATCTCCGGTTTCGAACCCGCCGATATCCGCGCAGAGCTTCGCACCTTCAATGATGTCCATTGCCTTCTTCTCACCTATTTCGCATGTTTCTGCGAGTTCTTTCGGCGATGCGACTGCAATGGCCATTAATTCTGTGTACCCTGCTTCACGGAGTTTCTCTGCTATGGCTGGTCCTACTCCCGGTATATCCTCTAGGGTCTTTGCGGCCATTGTTAATCACTCAGCTCTTCAATTCTATTTGACTATATAAGAGGAATCGGAAGGTGGCCGAATAATCCGAAAGTATAGTTTGCCCGGCAGCGGAAAGAGGGAGTGAAATGATTTATATCCATACTTGGTGATTATACGGTATGCCTGTGGTCCTTGGTTACGACGGTAAGCTCCATACCGCAAAGGCACTTGACTACGCGATCAAGCATGCACTTGCCTACAATACCCTGCTTTACATAGTGTCCTCTGTGGCCACCAAGGATTTGGTCGAAAAGGATGACGACATACGGAACGTGAAAGATTACGTTGAGGCTGCAAGGCAGAGGGCGGCCGATGCCGGCGCAGAGGTACGTTCTCTGATTGAGGCCGGTCCTCCTGCCGATGCGATTATAGCCGCCGCACGCAGGGTTGATGCAGATGTTATAATCGTAGGACGGTTTGACAAGACGGCACTGGACAGGATGATGATCGGCAGCGTTTCTGAAAAAGTAATCCGCAGCGCGCACTGCACGGTCATCGTTGTTCAATGAAGTCCGAACGCATCCAGCAGAGCCCTTATTACAGCATCGGGCGCAGGCGGACATCCAGGAATGAACACATCCGCATCCGCAGACCCGCCGATACCTCCTGAGGTTTCTCCCCCGGAGAACGGGCCGCCGGATATCGCGCACGTGCCCATGGCAATAATGACCTTCGGATCCGGAGTTGCTTTCAAGACTCTGCCGAATGCTTCCAGCATGTTATCGGTGAGGGGACCAGTGACGAGAAGTACGTCTGCGTGTCTCGGCGAGGCGACCGTTTTTATTCCGAATCTCTCGACATCGTAAAAAACATTGGACAGCGAATTCACTTCCACTTCGCAGGCGTTGCACGATCCCGTGTCAACCTCTCTTATGTTCACGGATCTTCCGATCACTCTGCGCTTGTCTTCTCCGATCACTCCTCTTCCGCGTTCTGTGCTTTCTCCGGAACGGAATATAAGATCTTCTCTTCTGAGTGTGTAGTCGGGTGCGCTGATCAATTCAAGAGATCCGTTCCTGCACGATTCCGAGCACCTGCGGCAGAACATGCATCGGCCCAGATCAACCGTCCACTCTGATTTCGATACCAAGATCGCTCCGGTACGGCATTCATTTGCGCATAATCCGCAGAGATTGCAGGATCCGTTTGGGAAAGGCATGAGCATTCTCCTTCCGTATATGATCGGAATGCTCTCCGGCGGGCGTTTCAGAGAAAGAAAATTCTTGACAGCCGTTCTAAGCATTCCGTTATCCAATTTGACACCTCACAGATCGTTCCCGCTGTATGAAAGGTCGAAACTCTTGTTTATAAGGGGGAAATCCGGCACTATGTTCCCCATTACGGCGCGTTCCAGTGCCGGCCAGTTGGGGAAAGACGCGTCTCTTATCTTATATTTCGTTATTTTTCCGTTTTCTATATGCGCACAGTGGACGGTTTCTCCGCGCGGGGATTCCGTGATGCCTGTGTAGAATCCGTCCTCTGTTTTCACAGAGGTACGGACGGGGCCGTCTTCCATGCTGTTGATACACTGAAGTATCATGCTTACGGATTCCATTATCTCTCTTTTCCTTACCGTTAGACGCGCATACACATCTCCGCTGGGGCATTTCGGGACATCCATTGCCGCCAAGCCGTATGCAGCATAAGGACGGGTCTTTCTGACATCGGCATCCACGCCGCTGGCTCTTGCCACCGGACCTACGGCGCGGAGATGTACGGCATCCTCATAGGACAGCCGTCCTGTTGTTTCCGCACGGTCCATGAAAGACGGGGATCGGATCATTATTCCCACGAGCTCTTCGGCATCGAATCTTACTCTCATAACCTCACGCTCTATTTCATCCAATGCCGTTTCGGTCAGGTCTTTGGAGAGGCCTCCGATTCTCAGCATCCCCCACAGTAGCCTGTGGCCGCATATTCTCTCATTAAGGCGGAGTATGCTTTCTCTAAGTGCGCTTCCGTGTGCGGCGGGAACCGCAAGTGCCGTATCCAAAGCAATCCCGCTGATTGTTCCCAAGTGGCTGCATATGCGTTCCAGTTCGGACAGCACCGTGCGTATGAATCTCGCCCTTTCCGGAATTTCCGTATCCTGTTCCACTGTCTGCAGATATGCCAGAGTGTGGGCGACGGCGTTGTCTCCGGAGATCCTTTCCGCAATTGCCGTATTATCGGCTGAGGCTTGGGTTTCCATAAGTTTCTCCACACCTCTGCGGGAATAGCCGAGATACGTTCTCATCATCAGTATGGGTTCCCCTGCGACGCTGAACCTGAAGTGGCCGGGGCCTATCACGCCTGCATGTATCGGTCCGACCGGTATTTCGAATATTCCGTTTCCGAAGATGTCGTTGTGCGGTATCGCACGTCCTCCGGACAGGGGTCCCCATGAAGACCTGGATCTCAGCGGACGCATATCCGGATGCCCCGCAGGATATATTCCGTGTGTTTCGTAGATTTCCCTCTCGTACAGTGATGCACTCGGTATATCCGGAGTCACTGACTGATACATCATACCCTCGACACGGACGGTAATACGTTCAATTCTGTCTCCTGCCATGACGGCCTCCAGCACATGTCCTCCGGGAACGCCGCGCGCGTACATGCACGCCAGCCCGAGTCCTTCGTTCAGGCATTTCCTGATTTTTTGAGAAAGTTCATCGGTTTCGGGCATCATACCGCCCCCGTAAACCAATCTGCTATCGACCAGAGGGCATCGCTCATCTGCTCAGGCATAAACAGTCCCAGAAAGAGAGTGATCAGAAACAGCACGGTCATAGGAAGCATTCTCAGAATACCTCTGGGTGCTTTTATTTTCCCGCTTGGCTCCCCTCTCATCATAGAGAAGATGTTTCTGGTGAATCCCGCGAATACGAGCACGATGAATGCGGCTATCAGCAGTGCGATGTGATACATACCCGCACCTATGGCACCGCTGAGTATTGTTATCTCTCCGACAAAGACGGAGAACGGCGGCAGACCGACAATGGCCAGTGTCCCGGCCCCCAGCATGAATGCCGTTCCGGGCATGCTCTTTCCCAAACCGCGCACACTGTCCATATCGCGGGTGCCGTATCCCTGTATGACGTTGCCCGCGGAGAAGAACACCAGCGATTTTGTTACGGAATGGGCGATGATGTGGAAGAGAGCACCGAACACTGCGAGAGGAGTACCGATGCCGAATCCTATGGTAATGATCCCCATGTGTTCTATGCTGGAATATGCCAGCATACGTTTTATGTCTTTAGATATCAGTATAAACGCTCCTGCCACGGCAAGCGACAGGATGCCGAAACCGATCATAAGGGCCGATGCAAATCCCGGGACGGTCGCTTCTGCGATCATCTGGAACCTCAGTATTGCATACAGGGCGCAGTTCAGCAGTGCCGCGGACAGCATTGCGCTTATCGGTGTCGGGGACTGGCTGTGAGCGTCCGGCAGCCAGGTGTGCATGGGAACAAGGCCCATTTTGGTTCCGAATCCAATGATTATGAACACGAAAGCCATCTTTATGAGTACAGGGTCCAGACCGGAGGCCGCTTCGAAAAGGATCGGCCAGTTGAGTGCCCCGGGATCGTCACCCAATATATGGCTGGATGAAGCGTATACAAGAGTTATTCCGACGAGTCCCAGAGTTATCCCGACCGAGCAAATCATCAGGTATTTCCATGCTGCCTCCAGAGCACTGTTCCTGCGGTAGAATCCCACCAGGAATGCGGAAACCAGCGTTGTCATCTCTATCGCGATCCACATCACACCCACGGAACTCACGACACATACGGACAGCATCGTCGCAAGGAAAAGATTGAACATGATGTGATATTGACGGATATCTCCCGTTCCGATCTCTCCCTCTTCTTTGTCGCGCAGCAGGTATCCGCGGGAGTACATTGCAGACATGACTCCGATCATGCCGATTATAAGGATAAACAAAGACGAAAGTCCGTCCACATACCACATGCCGTATTCCGTTACGGTACCTTCGAATGCCCGAATACACATCGGAATGGATGCAATCAACACGGCAGCCGACCCGATCACAGATACGGAGGCCGCCCTGCCTTTGGGAGAGACGGCGGACAACAGGGCCGCGGCAGCCGGAATAAGCAGTATGATCTCTACGTCAATCATCATTCTTTCAGCCTCCTGAGCACGGACGTGTCAATAGAGTCGAATGCCTTGTTTATTCTCAATGCGAAGATACCCACTATAACCGCGACCATCAGAACATCGAAGAATATACCCATCTCCACCACAAGCGGCATGCCGTAAGATATCGACATCACGCCCAGGAACAGACCGTTTTCCATGATGAGGAGGCCGACGGCTTCCGCCATCGCTTTCCTGCGTGTGACCATCATGAACAAACCGATCAGAATGACAGACATGGACATGGCCAGACAGTTGCGGGCAATGGTGTCTACGGTAGCCATGAGAGGTTCGGTGACCAAGTATGCAACGATTATCAGCGTTGCGGATACAAGCAAAGATCCCGGTATACCCATGGTGGAATCGATCTCCCTCCCGGCATGCAGGCGCATGGCGGTGTTTCTCATCGCCCACGGAATGCCGATGACCTTCACGGCAAACGTTATGCCGCCCATTATAAACAGTTCTGTGTGTCCTGTGGAATCCGCGATCACGAATGCCAAAAATGCAAGGAACAGTGACTGGACTGCGAAAGCATTCAACAGCTGAGCTATACGCGTGGTTGTCATTGCCAGCATAGACAGAAGCAGCATAGCCACCACGCACAGATCGATCAGATTTCCGGATATGGCGGCATCCATAGTTTTACCTCACAGAATGTACAGGGAGATCATCGCCATCAGAGACAGGGCGAAGGATGCGGTCAGAAGGTTGGGCAGACGGAACAGGCGGTATTTGGCAAGATATGATTCTATCAGGGCTATTGCAAGTGTCACGAAGAGGACCTTTGCAAAAATCGCGGCCAGACCTACGAAGATGGCAAAGGGAGAGGCAGTCAGTGCCATTCCCCAAGGGAAGAATAGGGTGCAGAGCATCGATGAGAATATCATCAGACGCATCATTGATGAGAGGTCCATAAGTCCGAGTCCGCGTCCGGAATATTCGACAAGCATTCCTTCGTGCACCATTGTGAGTTCAAGATGTGTGGAGGGGTTGTCGAAGGGCACTCTGGAGTTTTCAGCCAGCAGGGTTATGAAGAAAGAGGATGCGGCAAGTACGAGCGCAGGGGCCAAAACGATCACGCCCATCCCTATGAGTTCCCGGGGAATATCACTCACTGCCGTGCTGCCTCCGGTCAGACCGGCAAGGGCCATGAGGGAAAGCAGGAGAGATGGTTCGATCAGAACCGACATCATCATTTCTCTGCTGCTGCCCATGCCGCCGAAAACGCTCCCGCCCTCTAATCCCCCGAGGACCATCATGAGTCTGTAGAGAGTGAATATGTAAACCATTGAGATCAGGTCGCCATATGGTGCGGCTACATCCACAAAGAAGAAAGGCGTCATCAGCGACAGGAGCACCATGGACCCGAAACAGACGTAAGGTATGAAACGGAAGAGCAGGGACGAACTTTCTGATACGGTCTCGTTTTTCCTCAGGAGTTTGGCGACATCGCGGTACGGCTGAAAGATACTGCTCCCGTTTCTGTGTTGCATCCTCGCTTTCGCTTTTTTAAGTATCCCGGCAAAGAGAGGAGCCAGGGCGATCATCAATACCGACTGTGCGGCGGACAGCACAAACTCAATCATACAAATCTCACCGCCACAAGCAACACTACCAACACAGCAAGGATGTATCCGAGATATGTCTGTATATTCCCGTTTTGTGTACTGCCAACCCGTCTGGCACCGCGCATAATTAGATTTCCGATAGGTACATAAAGATGTTCGACGAACGGTTCCGCGAACTTTATACTGTATCTCTTGCGGTTTTCTGAGGATTCATCGTCCGATATCTCAACGACATCCCCGTAGAGCGGATGGAACACTCTGACGAGGGGTTGGGAGAATCCCATGGAGGAATACTGCATGTTTTCGTCCAGAGGCGTACCGCAGTCCCACGTGGGAGACCGTGCGGATTTCTTTCTGAATGCGCGGCTCAGAACATATGCCGCAAATATGGCCATCAGGAGAATACCTGCCATTATAGGCATATTCAGAGTTCCGGACAGATGATTCACGAAAGAATCATCGGACGGTATGGATGTGGCCGCGGCCACTCCTCGGGCTAATTTTTCCATTATTTGGGAACAAAATATGCCCATTGCAAAGCAGAGCAGCGCAAGTGCCGCCATCGGGACCAGCACCGCGGTGCCGACCTTTGAAGATACGGGTTTCTCGGATCTCGGTCTCCCCAGGAACATGAATCCATATAGGCGTGCGTAGGACACGGCAGCCATCATCCCGCTTATTCCCAGCACGGCAACGCCGAGAGGGAGAATTATTTCAGTCATATGAATGCCTTCTCCCCCCATCATCGATTGTATCATCAGCCATTCGCTGGCAAATCCGTTGAAAGGGGGTATGGCAGCCATCGACAGGACAGCTACGAGAGCCACCAAAGAGAATGCAGGCATGATCTTGGCCAATCCTCCCATTTTTTCGATAGCGGTCTCCCCTGTGCAGTCCTCCGCGCTTCCGACAGCAAGTATCATCAGTGATTTGAAAACGGAGTGGTTCATAACATGGAACAGTCCGGCAACGAGCACAACAGTCATCAGTCCGGGCGATCCGCCGTCGGAGAAAAGTATGCCGATGGAGAAACACAGCAGTACGAGGGCCATATTCTCCATGCCGGAATAGGCCAGAATCCTCTTCGGTTCCGTCTGCACCAGTGATTCCAGTGCGCTCCATACGGCGGTGAATGATGATGCCGCCATCAAGATAACCGCAAGAACATACATCCCTTCTGACACGCCGATATAGCCGAAGATGCTCTTGAAGAGTATCATCACCGCAGCGTTGGACGACACAGTGGACATCAATGCGGAAGTGTGGGTCGGCGCGGAAGCATACAGATCCGGTATCCATACATGGAATGGAATCAACCCCAGTTTCGTGCCGAAACCCATGAACAGGAGAGCGATGGCACCGCACGATGCAGGGAGGCCCATAGCGTTGCCCAGATCAGACCACGAGGACAGCGTATGGTCTCCCGAATAGGACAGCATAACAAGGAATGCACAGATAACCATCAGTCCCCCTATGTGTGCTATCACGAGAAACTTCCACGCCGCAGCACCGTTTTTGCCGGATGCCATGAGGAATGTGGACAGAGTCACCGCCTCCCATGCTATCAAGAGCAGTATGACGGTATCGGCGCACATGGCCAGCATACACGATATAAACAGTGCGCATATTGTCGAAGAGTATCTCCCTTCCGCCGAGACCGAGACGGAAAATATCATGTGGGCCAGAACGGCCAGGAATACCGCGGATGATAAGGAGATCATCATGGCCGGAAGTTCATCTATGAGAATGGAATACGGCCCCCAGGCGGAAGGCAGCGGGAATGTGAACGCAATGTCTCCGCCGTAAAGGTACAGCGGATACGACAGTATCCCGAAGAATGCCGATGTTCCGCACAGAAACGCGGCAACATTTCCCGAACATTTTATAGGAATCATTCCCACTATTGCCCCGGCTGCTGCGGGGATGAACATCAAAGATATGAACAGCTCTTCATACACCGAAAACACCGTGTGCCTCTTGAAGATCCGACATTTTTGTACCAGATGCTCCCATATATCAGTGCCTCCATCAGTGAACAATATTTAAATGCTTCCACAGGCGGACCGGAAACGGAGAACATACCGAAACGGACATCGGATATAGACGCATCCGTTTGTTTTATTATGTCTGATCCGAGATCGGCGGAGGCATCACCGGATGTCTTTTGCGGATAATAACGGCTCTCGGAAACAGGTCCCGCCCGGCCCGGTTGCCGAGACCCCCGACGGATAAATGTTTATATCCCTGATAAAGAATCCCAGGGGCATGGCGAAGAAGAAGAGACGCATTGTCGAAGAAAAAGAAGAAGAGTACGAGTTCGTACCTTCGGAGTTCGATGAGCGCGAGTTCATTCTCAAAGATGTGTATGGCACCAAGGTGCTGTTCGTCACAACAATCTTGGCAGTAGCGGTCGGAGTAGTGGGGGCTCTGCTGTATATGTTCATCGACAACAGCGGTTGGATAATCGCCACGGTCGTATCATTCGCCGTTGTTATTACAATGAAGAAGCTCCTGATGCTGGTTGGGTTCCGTGTCGATCTCCTTGAGATGAAGACGATGTTGGCGAATTACCTTCTGTTTCTGATGCTTGCACTGGGAGTATGCATAGTGCTCATCAACGCGCCGTTCATGTGAAATTTATATTTCCCAGCTGTTTTTCGGATCCAGCAGTTCGGTCAGGAGCAGCGGATCGGTCTCGTTCAGGGAGGTCTCGTGATCTCTTATCCTCATGTCTTTGGGGTCTATCTCCCGTCCGATGCCTGATACTGCAGCCTCGTCCGCGAGCATTTCCTTAGCCGTGAAGTACATCCTCTCGGCAATTACGTTCCAGCAGCCATCCTCCACAAAAGGGGGTCCGTATACGTTATCTTTCCATTTTGAGATAAATGAGTCTGCGGCTTTGACCCAGACCGGAGGGCCTGTATGTTTATATGTCTTGGAAAGGACATCTCTCTCCAGCTCGAATACGATCTCAAGTGTCTTGCCGTACATCTCGTGCACAGCCCTGAGGACGTTATAATCAAAGTCGTTGAGTTTTCTCGTAAGGGCATAGTGTGTCTTCCACAGCTGGGAGTAGAGATTATCTTCTATGGCATCAGGTCTGTTGAATACCGCCGTTATAATTCTCGAGCCGTTCCGGTCAGACATCTTCTGCAGTTCCTCTCTCGGGTGAGGCATCCTCTCATTCGGAAAGAAGAATTTTTCAGACGGCGATGCCAGATATGCCTTCGCCGCCACAACGAAAAGTGCCATAGTGTCTATGTGCACGGCTGAGGCGACATTCCTTTTCTGATCGACCGGATCGTAAACGACAAGCGGACCTATTATCGGAGGCCCTTTCTTTCCAATAAATATTGTTGTCCCTTCCTTCCATCCGCTTGCCCCTTCCAGAACTTCGCGGAAACTCCCGTAGTGAAGGACCAGAAGTTCGCACATGTATCCGGAAAAGCCTCTCGTATTCGGTTCTGCGCCGTACACACCTATGCCTTTCATGAATTTCTTGAGAAGTCTTACTTCGTCTTTCTGCTCCTCTCTGAGGTTGTCAAGTATATACTGTGTGTGGAACGGGGTACGATCCACAGCGGATCTGAGTTTGTCGGCGGTCTTCACAGAATAGCTCGGGACGAGGTCCACATCCATGCCGTCATATGTTCCTCTGGTGTACGGATGCTCGGAATACATCCTGGTTCCTTTGATAATGGCCTCTCCTACCGACAGTCCTGCGGTCTTAAGTTCTTCGGACGAGACGTTTTCCGGGAAGAGAATGAAAAGATCGATGTCCGGGTCGGAAAGGTATGTTCCTTTGGCATATGATCCGACAAATCGGACCTCGACATCCATATTGTTGTCCCGGACATAAGTCTCCACTGCCTCTTTGAGACTGTTCGCGGATTTGTTGATCGATGCGACTTCTTCGGCCGTAGGGTTGATCTTTTTCAGAACCTCGGACTCCAAACTCATTGTCGAACATATACGTTAAGAATTTAAGAGTTGTCCGACTTCAGGACAGAAATCACGGCGAACTGTCGGGAATCCACTCGCCGCTGTAGGTCGCAGCTCTCGATATCGAAATGGAATCATCCACATTCAGAATATCAAGGTCTCTCGCCGCAACGGTCCTTATGCCGGTCCTCTTTTCTGTCTCCTCTGCCTGTGCTTCCGGGCCGCTTTTTATCATGACTATGCCCAGATGAATGAATACTGCGAGTTCCGGTTTCACACAGTCTATGAATGAGACAGCGTCTTCGGTGCAGAGATGGAAAGGTATTCTGAGATTGTCGGGTGTTGTCACCGGGAGTATCAGAATACGGCTGCCGATATATTGCCTGGCTATATCTTCCGAATAGTTTGTATCGCTGATGTAGGACACCACACCTCTGCTGGTGTCGAACCTGAAGCCGATGTTTGTATGATCGCTGTGATCCGACGCGCATATATCTGTTCTCAGACCGTCGATGTCAACGACCATGCCCGGCTTCAGTGTGATCACGGCTTCCAGTTTCTTTTTGTGATAGTTCGATATGCATGGGCCGAGAGTTCCCTCTCCGTCAATGACAGTGGGGCTTCCGTACAGGCGGCCTCTTCTTTTCCAGCCGCCCATAGTCATTCCTTCGATCACTGATTCCGCATCCGAATAGTGGTCAGGATGAGCATGAGAGACGACCAGCGAATCCGTCTTCGAGAGATCATAGTGTATCCTGTTCATTTGTGTCAGGGCACCCGGCCCCGGATCGATGTGGAGATACTTTCCTCCGCTGTGTTCGATAAGCATTCCTCCGGTGGAACGGGTCTGATACATAGTGGTGTACCTCCCGCCGCCCGTTCCCAGAAATGTTATTCTGAACACCATGCGGCTCCAATGAGGTCTCGCTATATCCATTTTTTGAGAAGGATACGAAACGGTTATTAAATCAGATGAAAATCCCCCTGCCATGATCACAGCCGTAAGGGATGCGTGGATAGTCACGCAGGACCCGCAGAGAAGGATAATCAGAGGCGATGTGGTCATTGAGAATGAAAAGATAACATCCGTCGGGGGACGGTATGGAGGGTCTGCGGACACCGATATCGATGCATCAGGCGATATAGTGATGCCAGGCCTCATCAATACTCATACCCACGTTGCGATGTCCGTGATGAGAGGGGCCGCGGACGACATATCTTTTCCGAATTTCATTGACAGAGTGTTCAGAATAGATTCGGAAAGGACAGACAGGGACATCGAAATCGGCACGAAGATCGGGTGCGCAGAGATGATCCGCAGCGGAACGACGACGTTCGTCGATCTTTATTATTCGGAAGACGTGATCGCAAGAGCAACAGCGGAAGCCGGGATAAGGGGAGTCCTTTGCTGGTGTGTTCTGGATGACGAACTGACAACACAAAGGGGCAGCCCGATGCAGAATTGCAAAAGATTCTGTGAATCATTCAGGAACAGAAGAAAAATCATTCCGGGGGTGGGTCTGCAGGGGGTGTATGTGTGCGGCGAGGATACATGCAAAGGCGCAAAAGAGTTCTCTGACGAGAAGGACATACCCCTGACGTTTCATCTGTCAGAGACAAGAGGCGAGGTCAACGACCTGAAAAAGAAGACGGGCAGAAGGCCGGCGGAATGGCTGAGCGATATAGGTGTTCTCGGAAAGAGATCAATCGCGGCCCACTCCTCCTGGCTCACGATGAACGAAGTGAAACTGATGGCAGCTGCCGGAATATCTGTGTCCTCGTGTCCGGTTTCGAACATGAAACTGGCGACCGGCGGCGTGGCACCGATACCTGAATTTCAGAGATACGGCGTGAACGTGACCGTCGGGACGGACGGAAGCACAACCAATAACAGCCTTGACATGATTTCGGAAATGAAGATCCTGGGATTGCTTCAAAAATCAAGCAGATGGGACCCGACCGTTGCAAGCGCACAGGAACTTATGGACTTCGCAACTGTGAACGCATCCATAGCAATAGGCATGCAGGATTTGCTTGGTTCAATAGAGGTTGGGAAGTATGCAGATCTTGTCATACTTGACGGAAAGTCCCCGAACATCAGGCCGTTGCTGCCGGAGAACATGGTCTCCAACATAATATATTCTGCATCGCCGGCAAACGTGAAGACTGTCATATGCCAGGGAGATACGGTCCTGAGAGACGGTAAAATAAAAACAGTCGACGAAGAAGACATACTGTCAATGTCTGAAGATATGTGGGGTTCCCTATGCCGGAGATAACTGCGGAAAACAGCAGACCGAGGATAAAGTTCGAACACCCGGACTGGACCAGCATAGCGGAGTCGGGGTACTTCTGTGCGGATATGCACATACACACAAACTGTTCGGATTCATACAGCAGCATAAAGCGGCTTATCAGTATAGCCAAATCAAGGAAGATAGGCATGGCCGTAACAGACCACAACCTGATAAGATCCTTGGAAAAGGCGGATGTCGGCAGGGAAGATATCCTCATAATCCCGGGTATGGAAGTGAGCACATCGGATGGGCCGCATATCCTCACATATTTCTATGAAATGAACGACTTGAAAGAATTCTGGCAGAAAAACATACGCCACAGACTGCAGCCGTGCCCGTGGCTGGCCCTGAAGGACTGCACCACAGAGAAACTTTTGGATCTTCTGGAGGATCAGAACTGTGTCGTCTCCGGAGCACATCCTATGGGATATCTTGGATCGAACAAAGGGGTTGAGATCTGCAACAGAAAGGGGTACATCTCCGACGACGTAATAAGCAGACTGGATGCATATGAAGTCGTATGCGGCGGTATGACCCGCCGAGACAACATAGAGGCGGTAAAATCATTCGGAAGACACAGAGTAGGGATAACCGGCGGAAGCGACGGCCATATCGCCGAGGATATAGGATCTGTGGTAACCATGTCTAGGTCGGGTGATGTCGACGGATTTTTGGACAGCATAGTAAAGAGGGAAAATTTCGTCAGAGGGTCGGAAAAGGATTTCCCGAGAAGAGCACTCACCGGACTGACATCATTCTACAATTTCCTCGATTATGCTCCGTCCGTCATAATGATTCAGTCGCGTCAGATGGCAATGGCCGCAGGGCGCGGTGCAAAGAGAAAGATGAATGGAAACAGCAAATAACAAATTAATCATGGGGGTATTATTGTCTCGGTAAACTCTGCTCTTTCATCCGCAGCGGCTGATATGCAGAGGTAACAGGATGCACTGCAGGTGCACTTGCCGGATACGGCCCGGTCATGTAGGTAGATTATATATTAGCGGAATGATGCACCCGTGTGCATTGTTGATACAATACGGTGCATACAGCAACAAGGAGAAAAACTCGTGAATATGAAATCTTCGAAAGGAATTATCTCTTCCCCGGGTGTAACACACGGCCAGGGGGGGGGGGGAATTCTGAATTCCCCAGCCGTTTAAACATAACGGTATTGTTTGCCGCTGCTCTGTTTCTCGCAGCGGCATTCTTTGTAACACACTCTGAACCGAACGAGTCGGATGCCGCTGCCGGCAGCGGCGGCTCTGGGCATACGTTTTTGTACGTCAATATAGATGGGAGTTGACATGTCATCAGATAGCCCGATTGAGATTGTCGGTCTGAGGAAAGAGTACGGCCAGTTCGTGGCCGTCAACAACTTGGATTTTAGCGTCAAAAAGAATAGTTTCACCGGTTTCCTGGGACCGAACGGTGCCGGAAAAAGTACCACGCTGAAGATACTGACGCACCTGATAAACGCCTCGGCTGGGAAAGCATATCTTCACGGAGTGGATGTGGCCCTTGATCCGAAGAAGGCACTGTCCGGGGTCGGGACGGTGGTGGAAACGCCGGAGTTTTACACATACCTCACACCCAGAGAAACGATGAGATACATAGGCGAGATACTCGGTATGAACCGCGAAGCGATAGCCAGCGAGACCGACGCGATACTCGAAAAGGTCAAAATGAGCGGGTGGGCCGACAAACGCATAGGAACATTCTCCAAAGGGATGAGGCAGAGAATCGCTCTCGGACAGGCTCTGATGAACGAACCCAGCATTATCATACTGGATGAGCCGACATCCGGACTCGATCCGAGAGGTATGGCGGAGACAAGAGAGATACTGAAAAACCTCAGGAACGGGAGCAAGGACCTCACGGTCGTGATGAGTTCCCATCTTCTGCACGAGGTCAGTGATCTGTGTGACAGAGTGGCCATGATCAACCACGGCACGCTCCTGATACACGACGAAACAGACAAGCTTATGAAGACAGGAGACACCAGAAAGATCGCGGCTAAGCTCAAAGATACACCGACACGGGAACTGATCGAAAAAGTTTCCGCGTTGGACAATGTGGTCTCCGCAGAACGTTTCGGCAATGACATAGAGATCGGATTCAAAGGAGATATGGATTCAAGGGCTGTGCTTTTCAGGGACCTCGGTTTGCTGAATGCCGGAATATACGGCCTGTCCGAAGAAGATGAACTTGAGACCACTTACCTTAACCTCATAGCGGAGTCGAGATGATGTATATAGAAACAGACGATATAAGGCAGATATCCGTAATAGCGAAGAATGAAATAAGAAAGTCCCTGCGGGGAAGGAAGTTCCTGGCGTATGCGGTGATCATCGCGATGATATTTCTGCTCATAACCTTCCTGCCGCTTGCCTTAATGGATGATCCGTGGAATAGCATGACGAGTTTCCTGGTGGCCCACTTTTCGTTCGCCACTATTCTTGTGATCCTTGCGGCAACGATCTTTGCATCATCTACGTATGTGTCGGAGTTTGAGGAGAGGACCGCGCTCATATTGTTCACAAGACCGGTAAAGAGAACCACGATATATCTGGGCAAGTTCATGGGATGTTTCATCATGGAGGCCGTGGTTTTCATAGGATACTATGTGGCCGTATGCTCAGCATCCCTGTTTCTCAACGACTCGCCATCCGCAGGTCAGTACCTCGCATCGCTGGGAGGTATCCTGCTCTGCCTGTTGGCGGCCTCTGCACTGGCGGCGGTATTCAGTGTTATAATGCGGAAAGCCGGAATGGCGGCCATCATGACATTTGTTACCATGCTGATTCTGTTGTCAATCGTGAGCGGAGCGATATCCATCGCCACGCATGAGATGCCTTGGTACATGCTTGATCAGGCAATGAATGTCGCGTTTGTCTTCATTCCCGACGTTGCCAAAAACCTCGGGCTCGGGGACTTTGATCAGATGAAAGGAATACTCACGCTGGCCGTATGGGGTGCGGCATCCATGTTCATGTCCTGGCTGCTGTTTACCAGGAAGGAGATGCAATCATAATTTCCTGATGGCCCTTGCGGGATTCCCGGCAACAATGGTGTCGGAAGGCACATCCTTTGTGACGACGGAGCCTGCCCCGACTATGGATCGGGTGCCGATCGTCACTCCGGGAAGCACTATCGCTCCGGCACCGATCCAAACATCATCTTCTATTTTTATCGGGGCACAGGCCACAGACCAGTCCCGTCTCCTTTCCGCACAGTACGGGTGGATTGCCGTGACGATCTTGGTTCCGGGACCCACCAGCACGTTGTTCCCTATAACTATCTCACCGCAGTCCTGGAGGACGCAATCGTAGTTGATCAGCACGTTGTTTCCGAGTTTTATGTTAAATCCCAGATCGCAGTGGAACGGCGGAACGATTTTTGTGTTCTCGTCGGGCGGGGATCCAAGAAGATCGGAGAGCGCAGCTCTCCTTTCCCCGGCCGTAAGCTGCAACGTGTTGTATCTTATCCTTTTCTCGGTACATTCTGCAAGTGCCGTGTTGTAAATATCGTGGCCGGGAGTATCCCTCCCGACCTCTTTGCCGGACCTGAGTATATCCCAAACCGAAGACTTCTCCATGAGGGGTCATCGGATTATGGAATTTATTAATCATGCCGCAGGCCCGGCGGGTTTTGACCGATCATGCTTTGACCAGGTTTGCACCGAGGGTTTTGCAGTCGGCAGCTTCCTGATCGTTCGGAAACTCGTTAGCTATAACGCCGTCCGACACAAGGGTTGCGCCGATGCTCCTGCAGCGTTTCTCCCAGCTTCTCATCCATTCTCCGTCTCCCCAGCCGTATGATCCGAACAGGGCGATCTTCTTGCCGGCGAGATCAGACTCGATCGAACTGAACATAGGTTCAAAAACATCTTCTTCCAAGACTTCGTCTCCCATCGACGGGCATCCCAATGCTATTTTGGAATATCCCGAAACCTTGCTTTTATCAAAGTTATCCGCAGTGTAGACGACCGCCTCTCCCCCTGCGCCCTCTATTCCGTTCTTTACGAACCCGCACATCTTCTCAGTGTTTCCGGTTCCGCTCCAGTATACGATTGCTATCTTTTCCATCTTGTATTCCAGCTTTTTTGTTATAGCAGTTTTAGTATATCCTAAATTTATATAAATTTTGGTATGGCTAAATTTAAGAACCGACATGCCAAACGTAAGCGTGCAGTCTCTGCCTGTCCCGATTTTCTGAACGCATCCGCTGCATCGTCCTCATCTGCCGATCGATGCAGGCTGCGGTCGGACAGCTCACTTTCTTCTGGAACTTATGTATTTCAACTTCTTCGGTTCCTCTGAGGATGATTCCTTTTTCGGTGCTGACCCTTTCTTTTCGTCTCTCTGTTTCTCCAGATCTGTGAAAGATACGGCCTTCTCCGCAGGAGGCGCAGTCTGCTTTGCCGGTGTCCGGGAAGGTTCGTCGGATGACCGGTATCTTTTTCTCTCCGTGGCGGATGCCTTTGAGGGTTCATCCGAATCTGTTTTTGAGATATCTTTCCGCTGCTTCTCCAGTTCGGTGAAAGTTGTATCCGATTTGCCGGCGGGAGCACTGCGCATTCTGAGGTAGGCGGCTATAGCAATCAGCAAAGCAACCACAATCAGTGCGGCGTACGTTGACGGTTTGCTCCATATTGTTTCCGTGACGTTCACAACAACCGTGTCGTAGTTAAAGGGGTCGCCGCCCAGGGGTGTCGGAAACAGACCTGCAGGCTCGCACGTTACTGTCAGGTAGTGATCGCCGATGCCGTTCAGTCTGAATCTCAGTTCAGCTGTGTATTCGCTTTCGGCAGGAACATCCACGGCAACCGTCGCAAGTTCTCTGCCGTCTTCGGTAACTTTCACCGTTATTTTCTGCTCTGCGGGCTCGGTACTCCCGAGAACTACGAAAAGCGTGCCGTCGCCGCTGTTGGTGAAGCCCTCTCCCCGGATCTTACCTATCTTTATTTCCGCGTCCGAATCGTCGCTCACGGCCAGGCTCAAAGGCACAGCTGCGATCATTATGACGGCAAGGGCGATTATTGTTTTCTTATGATTCATGTACTCACCTTAAGTAACGATTTCGTCGACGCGTTCCTGTTCGACAGCTCTTCTTATCTCCGCGGAAAGTCTCCTTCCCGTACTCATTTCCTTTCTCCACAGAGTGTTCCCGTACGGATGCCCGACAGACATGTGGACGTTCGTACCGCCTCCGATACGCGGTGCAACATCGTAGATATGGAAGTTAAGGTC
Organism: Candidatus Methanoplasma glyptotermitis; assembly: GCA_031267895.1. Lineage (GTDB taxonomy): Archaea > Thermoplasmatota > Thermoplasmata > Methanomassiliicoccales > Methanomethylophilaceae > Methanoplasma > Methanoplasma glyptotermitis. The sequence continues at coordinate 3,441 of JAIRYF010000012.1, read as the reverse complement.
TTTGTCGACACAGGTCTGCAGACAGAACGGACCGATTATTCCCGGGTTGTAATATTTCTTTGTTGCTTCAATATACTTTTCGGCCATCTCGAACGCTTTATCCAAAAGCGATTCTCTGAGGGTTGCCGAGTTGTGGCCGCAGACTGTGTACTCGGGAATTATGCCGTCTTCTTCAAGCTCGACCTGCTGTTTTCCGGGGAGTCTGCAGTACCCGTCCAGGGAACTCTCGAATCTCCAGTCGACACCGAGGAGTTCAAGCTGTTCCCCCCTCTCTTCCAGGGGAGACCGGAAGAAATCGAGGTTGAAGACAGGCCCTATTATGTACTGTTCCATTCTTGCCTCTTTCAGGAAATTTTCCTCGATGACTCCCTGTTTTATAAGTTCCGCGGATTTATCAGCGAACTGCTCATAATCTTTCGCTGTGAAGAATCCTCTCTCCAGCTTCTTTTCTTTGTGATGTACTTTTACGATGGTAAGGCCGTCAATGTCTTCGGGTTTCTCCACTTTCTTCGGGAACGGGAGGCCGGCCTTCTCAAGAATCCAATAATAATCTCTCTCGTCTCCTCTCTCTTCCGATCTCAGGAGATTTCTGCTTCCGACAATCGGAACTTCGAACCGGTTTTCGACGGCATCTATGCCGCTGTACGATACAAATGATCTGTTTGGCACGAAAAGCACGTTGTTTTCCATCAGGGATCTCTGAACCTCGGGGAGCATGATGTCTTTGAATCTGCCGACCTGCACTGTCTCGTCAACGACTCCTCTCAAAACATTGCCCGAGGTGTCGCGCTGCGTTCTGAAGTAGTTTGCGAATGTGCGGTCTCTTCCCTTTTGGCATACCGCCACGGTCCTGAAACCTTCGGAGATTGCTCCGTCGCACGTATCCAGTGCGGAATGCGAAGCGACGACCCCCACTTTGATCTTCCCGAGGTCGTACCTCCTGAGATTTGCCAGAATCTCTTCTCTGCTTATCATTGCCAACCCCGGGCCGCAATAGCCTTAGCTCCGATATAACCTTTTAGACTGGAGTTTGGCACTTACGCCGAATGCCGACCCCGATTCCGCTGACACATCTGAAGTCTGCGTACGGTCTCTTTGTTTTCAGTTGGAGGTTTGTATCAAGAGAATACATGGAACGGATCGTGTGCATTCAGAACAGTGCAGGGAAGAGAATCGGGACCCCCCATATCTCGGAGAATCTCAGTCAGGAACGATCGCAGCCGATCCCCAACTGTCACAAACTTGGAGATAAACTCAATAAGAAATACGATTCAGCGCACTCTCGTATTTTGCGGAACCAATAATAGAAAGAAAAAAGTGTGGCGGAAAATGCCACATTAAATCGTTTTGAAATGTTTCGTGTCAAACGTCCGCTATTTCGCAATAATCCTCAAAGACACTGTTCAACCCGCTGATATCCGTTCTCAGAGTACTTTCTGCCACTGTCTGTAACTCCGACAGATATGCAAGCCGGGCTGTATGTTTCTGAACGATTTCCATGCTGTCTTCCAGGTCGCATATCTCATCGGTGCTGAATGCTCTTATTATTTTTTCACTCCTTTCGATTTGCTCAGATAATTCATTCAACAACATATCTTTGGTCAGTGTTGATCTGCTCAGTTCGGTCTTTTCAGGCTGAGGAGTTTCGTATTCCACAAAATTATGCGCATAGTAGAAAACATCCTCACTGGATTCAAGCCATTCATTTAGGGTTATTTCGGAGATACCCAGCTCGGCAGCCATTGTTAAGAGATTCTCTCTGGAGATCGTCTCGATTCCGTACTGTTCTCTTTCAGAAAGAGTCATCAGCTCAGGATTCATGCTGGAGGTGTTGTTGCCAGGCGAACCGGCATAAAGTGTTCTGTATCCCTTGCCGGCACTCAGAAGTTCATATGTTGGTCCGAACAGCATATACTCATGAGAAAATTCTACCGTCTGGTTGGGTTGCACATCAACAAAAAACCAGAAGAATTGACCTGTATCTTTGATGGCCGGACTCCAGTTCCAAAGACGCCAGAGATGATCATCTTCAGTAATGGAATTATTAACATTATTGCCTAATGCTAGGATCAGAGAGGCTGCTGTCCATAAGAATGAGGCCCCCATACTGCCAAGTGCAGTAATTGCAAAGCTAATAACTGCATTTATTGTACTGGAATAGTTTGTACTGTTATTGGAAGTTGGCGCAGATCCAATGTAGGTTGGACCGTTGCCTGGGTTTATTTCCATGTTATTTCCATTGTTTGTTCCCTGAATTTCTATGGCTGCCGCAAGTATATCGCCATAATATCCACTGGCATGTCCGGTTCCCGCAACACGGTACCAGAAATGCCACAATTGGTTTCATCTGACCATGATGCACCCACAAACTCTGTTGAGCTGGAAGCAAATACCTGATATGAACTGTTCTGAATACTGTTGCTATGTTCTGTATGTGACAGAGTACCGTTTTTATAATCATCGACAACAGTAAAGTTAAACCACATACCGTTGTATATCTGCGGGGGAATGAGCTGGTTTCTTACATCGAATGTGCCTGCTGTTGTCGGTGTCCCGCTTAATTTAAAGTAATACGAATATGTCCCGTTACTGTTATCGACTCTGTTGATGTAGGTGTCGCCGCTTTGAACGCTGCTTCCGTAAGCCGATATCGTAATTCCTGGAATCTGTGTACCGAACTATGAGCTGCTGAATCCTATTATCGGATCGCCCATTGTGGTCGTATATACACAATTTATGCTGTTATATTCGTTCAATTTCCATGGCGAGACTGTAAATTTAGGCGCATAACGGATGCTGACATCTGTGAGTGTTACCGAAGGCTGTGCAGCATCGCTGCTATCTGTGTCATATGCCATAAAAAACGATGTTGAACACAGCATTGCAATTATCGGTATTATCAGCAGTTTATTTTTGTTCAAGGCGTCTTTCATTTCTGATCCTCCTCTTCATCTCTCATTTTCGTTCTCCTAAAGTCTGTCACGGAGTAAGGCTGTGCAATAGAGGTATGTTAATGTACTCATGCACAATACCTACTATGTCCTCCTTCCCGCCCACCGCGACGGTAAAATATAACGAATCTATATCGCTCAGCGCGGTATGTCCGCTTAATTGAAGATCCAATACCACTGTTCCGTATCCGCCGTCAAATGTCGGTGAAAAGTTGCGATGCGCGATATCTACCGCGGTCCTGTATTTCGAATCAGCATTAAAGAAATGATATGCGTTGAGATACTGGCCGGTAACATCGCCGCTGTAACTGCAGAGAATATCTGTGACCTTGAGTTCGGGAGTGAAATAGAACGATATTCCGCCGGTGTCGGTCTCGCCCACAATTATGTCTGCTGTTACCTTTATGCGCAGGGAGTCGCCGCTTTGCATAACAAAGACCCTTCCTTTTGCAGAGGTGCCGGTTTTGGTATAGGTTACGTCAAACTTATT
>JAIRYF010000063.1 GCA_031267895.1 Candidatus Methanoplasma glyptotermitis | reverse complement strand
AGGCTTACCGTAATATCGAAGAATGTCAGGGAGATCTTCAGGGTCTTCGGCCTGGAGGCCCCGGTGCCGGGGCAGATCGTCATCGGCTGACGTAACCTATACAAACCGCAGATTCAAGTCTCAAAGGCACGTGTGAGATTCCGTTCATCGCCTTCGAATCTTGCATACATGCATGGGCCTGCCCTGCAAGCTCTCCTTCTTTCAAAATCCTTCGGAATGCGCGAGACATCCCCCTTGCATTGCAAAATTATCTTCCTCTCCAGTTTGATTTTATCTCCGTCGATTTGAATGCCAGCCCACACGATCAGCGGCCCGCATATTGATACTCCATAGGCTTTCAATTTTGATACGGACGAACTTATCAGCGAGTCGGTTTCCATGATATCATTTGACTCAACAGAGACCGTATTCTTTAATGACAGAAATTTTCCGCATTGCACTCTTATTTCAGAAACCATTCGCACATCTCCCAGATAAGATACTGGTACGCCAGACTAAAGTTCGAGTTGGGACAACAGTACATCCGGTACGGCGCGGGATGCCCTGTAACAACTGAGATCTTTGTAGCCCTGAGCAGAATGGGGCGCGAATACATATGTTTTCATTCTGTTGCGTTGTTCTATATTTTCTGTTTGCACAACTAATTATCATTATAGAGGTGACATCGAATAACTACATAAACTTATATATTCAAGCTGGCATGGAGGCTACAGCGTCTTTGACGCAGAAAGAGGAATAAAAATGAACGAAGTGATGGAAGTCGCGAGTGGCTTCATGAAAGTGTGCGGTGAAGAAATCGTCAGATCAATGCCCCGCCACACAGCCATTGCCATAGGCTCTGAAATCAGATTACCGATGGCATATGATGAGTTAGAAACCAACGATGTCAGCTACATAACTGGGGAAGGTCAGAGACTGGTTGGGGAATACCAATGGAATAGTTGTGCGGGATTGAACTACCTTTGGGGCGAGTCGGATTTTGCCGGTACAGTACAGAGTATACTGAAGATAGGCGATGGAATCTCGATCATTGGTACTGGATCAGCAGTTTTGCTTACGGGAATATCTGTTGTGTCCGGTGTCGGATTTATCGTTTTAGTGGGACTTTATGTAGCAGGTTATGTTGCCGGTTGGTACCAGACAAGTGCCCAGGATGCAATCAAGGAGATCTCGTTAAATTATTGGCCTCAGGAAAGGAGGTATGCTATTTGGCGTGACACAATGTTGTTTGGTGCAGTGGACACTGGGTTCGTTATCAAAAGTTGGTAAGGAGACAATGGCATTATGGAATTCTCTATACCGAACGCTGTAACTTGGACAGGGATCATCTTGGTTCTTATGCTGTGCGTTTTGGGAGCTAAGTACGCGTCAGGCATCAGAGAAGGATTTTTTAAAATGGGGCAGAGGGGTCTAGCAATATACTTGGTGCCGGTGGCTATTACATTTTTTGCAGTATTAACGGTTGCATTCAAGGTCAGAGCTTCATTGGAATGGAATCTGGATGGGATTCTATTGGCTGTTGCGCTTGCGACATTTGATGCGTTCATTATAATCGAGGCCAGGCCCAATGCCAAATCATATTCCAAGAAATAAACGGCTTTTCCGATCAAGTCGAATAGGAAAGAGGGGTTACTCCCTCTCCCCCTTCTTGGAACCGTACGTGATAGTTTTCGGTGTCTACGGGGGCTGAAAGCCCCCTTCAGACACATGATAACACAGTCAAACCCGAGTTTGACACTCATCTGATTTGTTGTCAGAGCCATGGCTGAGACTTGTGCGTTTTGCATTGAGTTACCGCATTCTAAGTTAGCCTTTTTCATTACCCGAAACTGCTGATTGCTGTCTGCCCGGGTGCATTCGGCACCGGGACAGACCAGAATCAACGGGTTTCATGACGTAAAACGATAACTGAGAACGCGGAACCCCCATGCAAAACGCACAAATATCAGAGGAAGCTGTGCATCAGCCAGATTATGTAAGTGTCAAACTCAGGATATCAGAATCAACTGTCGAGCTCAGGTTTCATCCGATCTGTCGGAATCACGGACCGAGAAGATCTATTGGTACGACCGATACGCCGTCATCTCTGGTGTATGACAGTCCGCCGGTCGCATTGAGTATCATCAGGAACGACGGCGGCCCCATCTTGTCTTTCACTTTTTCTGCCAGAGACAGAAGGTTATCTGCCCCCTTTTCGAATTCTGAGATCCCCATCTTCACCTCGGCAGCACCCCATCTCCCGTCCCTCAGTTCGATAATCTCGTCCACTTCCAGGCCTGTGTTGTCCAGATAGTGGTATACCTCGCCGTGCACAGCAGATGCGTATACGCTGAGGTCTCTGTAACAAAGAGATTCAAACAGGAATCCGGCCGTATTGGCATCTCTTGCCAGGATGTCGGGGGATGCTTTGAGCGCGGCGGCGGCCAGAGACGGATCGGTGAAATGTCTTTTCGGAGACGTACGGATGCGGGACCTGGAACGCAGCATCGGAGACCAGGCGTTCTGTTCTTCCGCTACGAATATACTTCTCAGGGCATCCAGGTATCCGCTGACGGTGTTGGGGGTTATCGAAGAACCGTTCTCTCTCATGTCCTCCGTGAGAACAGATATCTTCACAGGCGAGGCACTGTTCCGGGCCAGAGACCTGAGCAACAGTTCCGTATTGGTTTTGCTTCTTCTGCGCCCGTCCGCACGGGAGATGTCGGAGTCTCTGACTGCCTGTATGTATTCGCGGGGGATCTTCATGGCACGCTCTCCGTCCATGCCCAGAGCATCCGGCCATCCTCCTTTGCATATAAGATTCACGGCCTTTCTGTAGTTCATCCCGGACTTCGCTGAGGCTATCGCGCCTCCGCCGAAAATATGCGACAGCGATACGGTGCCGCTGCTGTCGCCGGTTTCAAAAAGGGACATTGGGCGCATGCGCAGTCTGGCGAAACGCCCCGTCCCCGTATGATGAGTAGATCCCTTCGGCGGCACGGATGATCCGGTGAATATGTACCTCCCCTTGGTGCCGGAGAGATCTATGTCTCTTCTGGCTGCATCCCACAATGCAGGGACATCCTGCCATTCGTCTACCAGACGCGGATGTTCACCATCCAGAGCCAGAAACGGATCTAATTTTGCCATATATGCTGATTTTTCATCACCGACGAACAAAGCCGATCCGGAATGATGCAGTCCCGTCCATGTTTTCCCACACCATTTGGGTCCCTCTATCAGCAGGCCGCCGAAGGTTCCCAAAATGTCCCGTATCTGATCATCAACGATCCTCGGATGATATGCGCGGGTGTTTGAAGACGGAATATTTTTGTTCATGCAACTGTATGCGCAGAAGATTATATCAGAGTTTGCAACAATTTAACAGAAGATTTTGCAACAAATTTGTAATGCATTTTGCAATTTTAAGCGATTCTCAATCCCCGATTGTTTCTTTGTTCCGCTAAATCACCCGTCACTCTCCATGGGTACGAATACATCTATTGTGGAAAGGGAATCTTTACGTTCAACATACACGGTGTAATTTTCCCGCTTTAGTTTGATTTCGTTTTTATACGCATAGACGGATATTTTCTCAAAGGCACGTGTGAGATTCCGTTCATCACCTTCGAATCGTGCATACATGCACGGGCCTGCCCTGCAAGATCATCTCCTTTCGAAATCATTTGGAATGCGCGAAACATCCCCTTCGCACTGCAAAATTATCTTCCTCTCCAGTTTGATTTTATCTCCGTCGATTTGAATACCGGCCCACACGATCAGCGGTCCGCAGATCGGTATGCCGTAAGCTTTCAGCTTCGATCCTGACCTCGACAGTTGATATCGTTATTGAGAAAATTAGACAGCAGAGCTTCCGCTGCCGAGACGGGTTCTGACGCGAGTGCCCCGGAGCCGAAGATGAAGGTCATGTGGTAGGATATGAAATTCAGTGGATGGCATCCGCACCTTTGGTTTCCAGCAGTTTTTTGTAGCCTATAGGCAGAACTTTCAGGAACCTGCTGATACTGCATTCCCAATCGTCAAGAATTTCAGCGGCTTTCGGACTTCCCGTGTGCCTGAGATGGGATTCCAGTATCGACCTCAGTTCCGAACGGTCGCTTTCCGATTCCACAAGCAGCAGCTCCACCATATCCATATTGCAGTGTCTGTCGAAGTCCCCGCTGTCGTTCAGCACATATGCTATACCCGCAGACATCCCCGCAGCAAAGTTTCTTCCGACCTCTCCCAGAATTACTACTCTTCCGCCGGTCATGTACTCGCAGCAGTGGTCCCCTGCACCCTCGGCAACGGCGGTCGCCCCGCTGTTCCTGACACAGAACCTCTCCCCGACCTTTCCGGAGATGTATACTTCTCCGCCGGTCGCCCCGTACAGCAGTGTGTTTCCGGCGATTATATTCTGCCGCGGCACGTCTCCTTCGCGGAAAATCGCTATCCTCCCTCCGGACATCCCTTTTCCGACATAGTCGTTGACCTGCCCTCTGAGTATGAACGCCATCCCTTCGGTCATGAATGCACCGAAACTCTGGCCGGCCGTTCCTCTGAAAGACACATTTACAGCTCCGTCCCCGAGTTTCTTCCCGCGCCTGACCAGCTCTCCGGAGAGCATAGCCCCCACCGACCTGTCTATGTTGGATATCATATATTCAAGATTGACTTTGCATCCTGTTTCCAGCGAGAGTCCCGCATCTTTTATCATCTTTCTGTCAAAAACATTCCTCGTCATGTCGGGCTGTCCCTTTGTACATGTTAAAGTGCCTCCGGCCGGTGCCTTGATTATTCTTCCTATATCTATTTGTCCGGTCCTTATACTGTCGCTGTCTGCGCGCACTATAAGTTCGGAATGCCCTATGATTTCGTCCAGAGACCTTATGCCGATTTCGGCCATTCTCTTCCTGATATCCTCAGCTACGAACCTCATATATCTTACAATATGCTCCGCTCTGCCTGTGAATTTCTCCCTTTTCGCCGGGTCCTGCGTCGCTATGCCGACGGGGCAGGTGTTTGACTGGCATTTCCTGCACATTATGCATCCCATTGCCACCATAGGTGCCGTTGCGAATCCGTATTCTTCAGCCCCGAGGAGTGCCGCTATGATTACGTCTCTTCCGGTCTTGATCTGACCGTCGACCTGAAGTTTCACCCTGTCTCTGAGTCCGTTTGCAGCCAGTGCCTGCTGTGTCTCCGCGAGTCCGAGCTCCCAAGGCATCCCCGCATATCTTATCGATGACAGGGGAGATGCACCGGTACCTCCGTCCGCTCCGGATATCAGTATCTTATCGGCTCCGGCTTTGACGACTCCCGCGGCCACCGTCCCTACACCGGACTCTGAAACAAGTTTCACGCTGATCCTTGCCGAGGGATTCACGCACCTCATGTCCAGTATCAGCTGTTTGAGGTCCTCTATCGAATAAATATCATGATGCGGCGGAGGAGAAATCAGAGTCACGCCCGGAAGAGTATGCCTTGTGGCCGCTATCTCTCCGTCCACTTTGTCTCCCATGAGCTGACCTCCCTCTCCGGGCTTCGCCCCCTGCGCAATCTTGATCTGTATCTCATCGGCATCCGCGAGGTATCGTACGGTAACTCCAAACCTTCCGGATGCCACCTGCTTGACCTTCGACCTCAGATCTCTGCCGTCTCCGGTAGGTACGAACCTTGCGGGATCTTCCCCTCCCTCTCCGGTATTGCTCTGTCCGCCCGCGAGATTCATAGCCTCGGCTAATGTCTCGTGGGCTTCTCTGCCGATCGCTCCGAATGATATTCCCTGACCTACAAACCTTCTCATCACGTACTCGGCGGGTTCCACCTCACTGACGGATATCGGAGATCCGGTTCTGACTTTCATAAGATCTCTGATAAAGAACCTGCCGCTGTCGACAAGATCCGCAAACTCTCCGTATGCTTCCGCATCGTTATCTCTTACGGCCTTATGCAATGCCCTGACCGCTGCCGGGGACCAGGAATGCTTCTCACCGTCTTTGGAATATCCGTACACTCCGTCATTCCCACGCACCTCCTCCGGATGACTGAATGCCGCTGTGTGTGCTGATATCATGTCCTCCGCTATCTCCTCCATCCCTATACCGCCTATGCTGGATACAGTGTTCCCGAAATGATCCCTGACAAACGTCTCATTCAGGCCTATCGCCTCAAACAGCCCTGCTCCGATGTACGACCGTATCGTGGAGATACCCATCTTGGACATTATCTTCATAAGCCCCTTTTCGGAAGACTTTATGAAATTGCGCTCTGCGGAATCGGCATCCGTCCTGATCCCGTCCCTCTTGGCGATATCCTCTATCAGAGCATATGTCAGGTAGGGATTCACGGCATTTGCGCCGTATCCGAACAGCAGGGCAAAATGCATGACCTCTCGGGGTTCCCCGGATTCCAGTATTATTCCGGTCTGGATTCTCTTTCTTTTTCCGAGGAGATGCTGATGTACTGCCGAGACTGCGAGCAGCGAAGGTATCGCGGCATTCTCTCTGCCGATGTTCCTGTCTGACAGCAGAATATACGAACCTCCGTTGTCGACGGCATCCTCGGCCTCTGCACATATCCTTGCGAGAGCGCGTTCCATTCCCCCGGCCCCGTCCGATACTCTGAATGTTATCGGTATCTCGGTGATTCTGAATCCCCTGTATTTCAAATTCTTCAGAAGATCCAGCTCTCTGTTGGAGATAATCGGGTGGCGTACCTTGATCATATTGAAGTTCGCTGGCTTCCTGTCCAGAAGACTTTGGCGAACGTGTCCGACATACCCTGTTATCGACATGACCAGTTCCTCCCTTATGGGATCAATCGGGGGATTGGTGACCTGCGCAAATGACTGCCTGAAGTAGTTGAACAGTCTCTGGGGTTTATCGGAAAGGACAGCCAAAGGGATATCCGATCCGGTGGAACCCACCGGTTCGCGTCCCTGCGTTATCATCGGTTCGATTACTCTTGACATCTCTTCTTTCGTGTACCCGAAGGCGGCAAGCCTCTTCTCGATATCCGGGACACCTCTTCCGATCTCCCTTCCGGAGGACACCTCATCGAGTTCCAGCCTGTTGCTGTCAAGCCAGTCTCTGAAACCGTACGCAGAGGCCAACTCGTTCTTTATTTCCTGATCATAAATGATCCTGCCTTCTTCCGTGTCGACTGTCATCATTTTTCCAGGCATCAGTCTCCCCGATTCCGCAATATCCGAGTCGGGGAACTGAATAACACCGGATTCGGAGGCCAGTATGAACAGTCCGTCTTTGGTCACGGAGTACCTGGCGGGCCTCAGACCGTTTCTGTCGAGCATTCCTCCCGCGAATCGTCCGTCGGTGAAAAGTATCGCCGCCGGTCCGTCCCACGGTTCCATAAGTATGCTGTGGTATTCGTAATACGCCTTAAGACTGTCAGGTATCGGGTTCCTGTTATTCCAGGACTCCGGCACCATTATCGAGAGCGCGTTCGCCATTGATCTTCCTGACATTGTTAGAAATTCGAACACGTTGTCCAGAGATGCGCTGTCGCTCATACCCGGCTCGACTATAGGCATCATCAGGTGCATTTCGGGGAACAGGGGAGATTCGAGAACGCTTTCTCTCGCCGTCATCCACGCCCTGTTCCCTTTAATGGTGTTTATCTCGCCATTATGACACAGCATGCGGAACGGCTGTGCCAGCTTCCACATGGGTTTCGTGTTGGTGCTGAACCTCGAGTGCACCATCGTTATAGCGGACGCGAACCTCGGATCGGACAGATCTTTGTAATAGTTCCTAAGCTGAGCGGGCGTAAGCATACCTTTGTAAACCATGCACTTTGTGGAGAGACTGCATATGTAGAAGTCATCCGGGCATGTCCCGGCGCTGACCTTCTTCCTGACAATGTACAGTTTGCGCTCAAGCACATCTTGGCCGTCGTAGCTTGTTACGAAAATCTGGACGATCCTCGGTTCGGTATCAGATGCAAGCGGTCCGGGGACGCTGTGGTCCACGGGCACCTCCCTTTCGGTTATTATGTGCAGATTCTGCCTTCCGCACTCCTCCCGCAGAGATTTCATACACAGTTCCGCGGATTCCTCATCCTTGGGAAGGAATATCAGGCCGGTACCGTACCGTCCCTCCTCGGGGACCGGGATTCCGATACCCGTTATGAAGCCATGCGGTATCTGGACGGTCATTCCCGTGCCGTCTCCGGTCTTCCCGTCCGCATTTTCGGCCCCGCGGTGCTCCATGTTCTCCAGAATCCGGAGTCCGAACTCAACGGCTTCGTGATTTTTGGTCCCGTCGATGTTGGCTACGAAACCGACACCGCACGAGTCCTTCTCATCATTCGGATCGTAGAGTCCTCTGCCTGTCATTTCAAACAACTCAGATCAGCGTATGAACAGGAGTTCCCTGTACTTAGGCAGAGGCCACATCTGATCGTCTACTATCATTTCAAGCGCATCGAGGTGTTCCCTTATGCCTTCTATGTACGGAACCAGTCTGTCGTGGTATGCAACAGCCATCTCGCGTCCTTCCAGTTCGGAGAAATCGTCACACATCTTATCCATGTTATCCGCCATGAGTCTGGCCTCGTCTATGTGTCCCGCCATCTCTTTTATCTGCTGAACTTCCTGTGAGGAGTACTGCCCGAACTCTTTCTCCGAGAACAGCTGTTTGCACTTCAGCACATTGTCCAGCAGTATATTCTGATATCTGGTTGCCACCGGTATTATGTGGTTGTACGCCAGATCGCTGAGAACCCGGGATTCTATGTCTATCTTCTTCGAGTAGTGTTCCCACGAGACCTCGTTCCTCGCTCTGAGTTCGATTTCGGAAAGGACGCCTGTGTCTTTGTAGATCTTCACGGTTTCGGCCGCCGTGAATCGGTCAAATATCACCGGGACGGATGTCTCGGTATCAAGACCGCGGCGTTTTGCCTCTGCTTTCCACTCTTCCGAGTACCCGTTGCCGTCGAAACATATGTCCTTGCATGCTCTGTATGTCTCGCGCGTCTCGTCAAGGACCGCTTTCATGACCGGATCGCCCGCGGCTGTCCTCCTGTCAACGGCTTTCTTGAACTGCTTGAGTTGGTATGCCACTACTGTATTCAGCACGGTCATCGGAGATGCACAGTTTGCCGATGCGCCGACGGCCCTGAATTCGAACCTGTTGCCGGTGAATGCGAACGGAGATGTTCTGTTCCTGTCGGTGTTGTCGACCAGCAGTTCCGGGATCTGCGGTATGCCTATGCTGTATCCGGTCTTGTCTTTGATTTTGACCATATCTTTCGTACTGAGGAGTTCTTCGAATGCCGCAGTGACCTGCATCCCCAGAAATGATGATATTATCGCAGGCGGTGCCTCGTTCGCTCCGAGTCTGTGGGCATTCGATGACGAGGAGATCGAAGCCTTCAGCAGCCCGTTGTTATCGTATACCGCCTTCAGCACATTCGCCATGAATGCAAGGAATCTGAGGTTTTCCTCATCTGTTTTTCCCGGGGACAGAAGCCCGATGCCATCGGCGGTACCCAGCGACCAATTGCAGTGCTTGCCTGATCCGTTGATGCCTTTGAACGGCTTTTCGTGGAACAGGACCTTGAATCTGTGGCGGTCGGCCACTGATCTCATTATCGACATCAGCAGGAGGTTGTGATCCACCGCAAGATTCATATCTTCGAACACCGGAGCGATCTCGAACTGATTCGGGGCGACTTCGTTGTGTCTCGTCTTAAGGGGTATCCCGAGCTTGTACCCTTCAAATTCCAGATCCCTCATGAACTCCATCACTCTGGGAGGTATCGATCCGAAGTAGTGGTCGTCAAGCTGCTGGTTTCTCGCGCTGTCGTGTCCGAGCAGCGTTCTGTCCGAGAGTATCAGGTCCGGGCGCTGCGCATACAGAGCACTGTCGACAAGGAAGTACTCCTGCTCCCATCCAAGATATGAGCATACTTCGGTGTCCCCCATACCGAAGTATTTCAGGATATCTGAGGCCGCTTCCTTGGCGGCGGATACAGATCTCATAAGGGGCGTCTTGTAGTCAAGAGCATCCCCGGTGTACGATATGAATACGGTAGGTATGCAGAGGCAGTCGCCCAATATAAATGCGGGCGACGAGGGGTCCCATGCGGTGTAACCTCTCGCCTCGAAGGTATTCCTGAGGCCTCCGCTCGGGAAAGATGAAGCATCGGGTTCCTGCTGGCAGAGTCTGCTCCCGCTGAACTCTTCCAGGGATGTTCCGTGTTTATGGGGTTCCGCAAAGGAATCGTGCTTTTCGGCGGTGCCTCCTGTGAGTGGCTGGAACCAGTGGGTATAGTGAGTTGCGCCCATGTCCATCGCCCAGCGTTTCATTCCTGCGGCAACGTGTTCTGCCACCGATTTGTCCAGAGTCGCACCCCTTTCGATGGACTCGTACACAACCCCTCTTGTCTCTGATGAGAGGTATTTCCTCATGGTTTCTCTGTTGAACACGCTGCACCCGTAATATGATGAAGTTTCTTTCGCCGGGGACACCGCCATGACGGACTCCCTCTGGAATGCTTCTTTTACTGCACTGAACCTGCCGTTTACCATGGACAGTGAGTATTGTTACATGTTAATAAACCTTTCTAAATGATTATAAAAATCATACATGATTAGATAAATGTCTAACATCATTCAGAGCTATACGGTCTAAACCGAAAACCTGCATTTCTTAGACAAAAGACTATATACAACATACAAAACCAGAAGATATTTGCCAGCCATAATACCCGGAAATACATCGTACGGTGTCCGACAAAAAGGAAACAGCGCACGCAGAAACGCATGCGGCGGACAGACAGCAAAACAATGACCAACAAAAAACATGAGTTATTTTCGATTGTCTGCCATATTTTCTCTGCTTATAAACCAGGGAAGCAACCTCAGTTCTCCCTCATTGTCCTTGAGTTTTTTGATGATGTAGACTGCTGTGAACAGTCCGGCAAAAATAACAGACATCATTATCAGACCCGACAGCAGATCAGATCCTATCCATGCAAAAACCAGTCTATAGTTGTACAGGAAATGGAATGCAATTGCAGCATACAGTCCGAACCTTACGAACAGATAACCCAAAGCAAAACCGAACCATATAACCGGGATCACTTTGTATATTCCCCAGACGGGCTGATGCGCAAATCCGAATATTACCGAGGATACGATTATCAGAATCAGGGCGAATCTGCTCATTCCGAAACCTCCCAGCAGACACTTCAGCGATTCTTTCTTTTTTGTAATGATCAGTGTCACGGCCGTCATCGGAATTCCTATGTAGAATGCACGGGTTGCCAATTCTTCCCACACCGGTGCGTTTGCATACAGGTACAGATTGCCGAACGATTCCCAAAGCCCGAACGGATTATCTATACTCTGACCGAATGACTGAATTATCAAAACATACAGGAAGTCTGCCGCCAGCACAGTACAGAGCAGTGTTCCCATCCAAAAGAAACAGCTTTTCTCCGCGGGATGATAACTCTTTTCCCTCGTTACGGTTTTCAAAGACCCTATAAATCTGTACATGACAAGTGCAGCGGATGTCAATATCGCGGACATCACGAATACCCAATACAGCTGATTGAATGCGCCGTTGCGCGAGACGCAGTACGGAGCGAAATCCAGTGTGGGAGAGATAAAGGAGAAGACAATGCGCATTCCGCGCACCGAAACAAAGATGTCATAAGACTGAGCGACGAGATACAGCGTCTCGGCAACGAGGATCGCAGCCACAAGAATGGATGCAATGAACGCCAGAGAAAATAACGGATTTCTGTCCAGATCGATGACTGCAGACAAAAAACTCTTTTCTTCCGGTTTCAGACGGCGCCCGCAGGATCCGCAGAAGGCTTTATCCTGAATCGAATAGCTGTCGCAGCGGGGACATTTGTCGGTTGTTTCTTCGGTGCTCATTCTCAAAGATATGAACACGCTGAGGATATAAAAGCTGACAGAAACACCGTTCTGCCGTTCTGTCTGCCTGTTTTTGTTGGAAATGACCGAGAATTGAAAAGTGCAATATCCGATACCTTAAGTGTCAAACCGAAAGGAGCGAATGCCGCATGGGATACATCGGCCCGGATGCATACAAAAACAACACGGCTGCCTGCGCAATAACAGTATCATTCCCCGCCTCCGCTCGTGATTTCATTCTTTTGGAGAACTTGACAAGTACGGAATGGTCAGGATTCGGCTTTTCTATATTTTCAGCGAACCCAATACTGAACACAGTTCCCGATAAGAAACATCCAGATACTGTTTCAGTATCAATAACGATATCTTCGGATGTTCATCGTACAGACGGTTGTTCCGAACCGAGGAATACCTCGGAACCCCAAGCCCCTCCAGCACAATATCAGTTACTTTGATAATGTGCCCTATCCTATCCCGTTCGGAGGATGACCTCCTTCTGTGCATGCTATTCCCATCCTGGGGCTTCCCCTTCTTGATCGATTGGTTGTCCCCGTGGGAGCAAAATGTCAGAAGGAATTAATCTTTACCGATGGTTTCAGCCCGAATACGAAATATAATATATTGATGTAACGATATAGGTGCTATGGCAAGAGAAGAGTATGTAACCCCAGAGGTTGTGATTGATGGCGGGGAAGTCAGGCCAATGGCGTTTATCGTTCCGGTATTTGTTGTCCCCGCAGCTGTGATTGCAGCAGTGGCAGTGGCGATTGTAAGCTTAGGCGTAGCTGTTACAGCCGTAGAGGGTGTCTTCGCAGCGGAAACGGCTGTAGCTACAACAGTTAGCTACATAGAGAATAGCTCTGACACGTGCTGATTTCTTTGGCATGTGGGCCAAACCATTTACTATATATTTATCGTGAGGTCAGTTATGGATGCAATGAAAAGCCACCTCGATATCATTTCGGTGGATGTTACGAATAGATGTAATCTCCGCTGCAAACACTGCTTCAACTATAGTGGTGAACAAGTTAATAGTTCCGTAGAGCACACGGAAGGAGAGTTAATTAGTATTGCCAACCAAATTGTCGAGGCAGGTGCTGGTTCGACGTGTATATGTGGAGGGGAACCCCTTCTAAGGAAGGAGGCCGTTTATAGTGTTATAAAAACTTTGAAAAGGAGTGGCATGGGCGTAAGCATGGTTTCCAATGGTACATTCTTAGACCAAGAATGTTCAGAGAGCCTGAAACGATCCGGAATTGATGTTGTTCAAATAAGCCTGGATGGAGGTCGCGAGTCACATAATTGGCTACGAAATGATGAAAAATCATATGACGCGGCGGTGACGGCCATAAAAACCCTGGTAAATGAAGGAATACGCGTTAGTGTTGCGTGTACACCGACAATAAGAAACCTTGGTGAACTAGATGATGTTGTAAACTTGTTAGAGGGATTAGGGGTTTCTACTTTAAGGATGCAACCAGTCATGCGTCTCGGACGCGCAAAAGGAATTCAAGAGTTTTTTCCACAAACAATGCAGTATGCGAAATTGGCCATTGAGCTTGCAGAAAGGGGAAGTAGTGGAAAATACAAAATGTTGTTTGAATGGGGCGACCCCATTCAACACTTACAGGTATTGGAATCGGGTATTAACATTCGCTCACTATCGATCAATTCATATGGTGACATATTAATATCACCTTATGTTCCTGTTTCCTTTGGGAATGTGAGGCACCATAGTATCAAAGAATATCTCGAATCTGGACTTTGTGAAATAAGTAAGAACAATCATGTTCAAAATGTATTTCGATCCGTTGATAATAGCATGGATCATAGGGTCGATGACTCGTGGATGCCTGAATTATATAAAGATGAATTATTTCAGTTGGATATTATCGACGACTCCATTTCAGACAAATGCGAGACACTTTCGAGAATGTTTGGGGAGATTGTATGATTGAATTATTGGCACCTCGTGATTCTGAGAAAATAATGGATTTCCTGGATTCAACGTCAAGAGAGAATATTCTAGCATTCAAAAATGTGAGGATGTTGAGAGAAATGATTTTTTCATCGCAACTTGTTGCAGTTGGGGATGTAGACCAAAAAGGTAATATATTGAGGCTCTTTGCGGTCCAGTCGCCGCTAAATGTACCATGGCTACTATATCTGACGATAGTATATATGTCTGTAGATGATGATGACGAATTCGTTAGAGAGGCAATAAATATTCTAAAAGATGTTTTTTCGGGCAAATATGCAAAAATTAAGGCCTTCATAAACCGAAATAAAAAAGATGAGAATAACGATGAGAGAACAATATCGATGCTTGAAAGATTAGGTTTTGTTATGGAAGCAGACCTGAAAAATGATTCGGTGCACCTCAGCGTCTATTCGTTTTTTTACTGAAACATATGAAACTAACATCAATGGAGTGGGATACTGAATCTAAATGCAACCTCAATTGCAGACACTGTCTGCTATTTGGTCTCCTATCATGTGATTCGTTGAATTTGGAAGACAAGAAAAGGGTTGTTGATCTCTTAGTTGCTAATAACGTCTATAGCCTTGTTATACCTGCAATGGAACCGTTAATTTTTCCAGAAGTTGTTGATTTTTTTAAATATTGTAGATACTCAGGTGTAAAAATATCTTTAACGACAAATGGTACTTTGATCAATGAGGCTATTGCTTCAGAGGTTGCAAAGGGTGGATTTAAATATGTATCAATTAGCCTGGAAGGATTCTCTGAAAAAACAAATGATATTGTGAGGGGTGCAGGCAGTTTTGGAAAAGCTATTGCAGGAATAAACACCCTTGTCAATAAATGCAATAAAAATAGTCTGCCTATGCCTATTGTGATACAAGTGTGTATAAACGAGATCAATTATGAAGAAATATTAGACAGCTTAGATAAATTTCTATTGAGATATCCAACAGTGACAGTATCATTCGGGTCTGTATTCGGTATGGGTAAAGCGAAAAAAAATCCAGATCTTCTCCTCCCTCGGGGAAAATATGTGGATATAATTCAGAATATACTGTGCAGATATCCAGATTGTCGTGATAAAATTCTAGTCAAGGAATTGACAATTTTTGAAAAATTATTTTTTAATTTCAAATTTGATTTGAATATGCCCGCAAACCCCCAAAATTGCCATGCGTGCATCGATCGATTTTCAATAATGCCCGACGGGAATCTGTGTCGATGTAATTTGTTACTGGGTTCTGAGGTCGTTCCGCGTGAGCTTGTGATTTTGAATAGATCTATTTTCGATTTACCAAATGTCAAAATAGATGATATATCTGAGAAATATGGTATTTTAAAAAAGGGATTCTGTTTGAAATGTCCGTTTTGCAATGAATGCAATATATGCATGATCTACACAAAAGACAGATGTGTGCTTCCTGAACTTGTAGAAAGTTGTGAGAAAAACTACAATGAAATAATTAATATATGCAATGAAATCGTGTCCGAGAAGATCAAATTTAAATTCAAATCCGACCTCAAGTTTCTTAAAAGGGGGAGATGCATTGTTATTTGCGATAGGGGTGGAAAAAAGATTGAAATAATCTCCAATGGTTTAATCGATATTTCAAAAGTAGAGTCGGGAGTACAATTAAATTATTGTGATTTCCGAATCGGAGAAGATTTGATTTTGAAATTACTACTTAATGATTTGATCCGAAGTTCGATATGAAAGTAGATTGGTTTTGATTTTGTCTAAGTGGTATGTAACCTGACCTTGGCAGTTGTATCGTTGCCGTGTCTGTAATTAACACAACCGTCAGATTATCAACCTGACTTTGACAGTTGGGATTTTTCAACATTTATCCTGACCTCGACAGTTGATTTCATTATTGGGAAAATTTGACAGTTGATGTTCGGGAGAGCTTACGCTGCGGAGAGGGTCTTTCAGGCTCGCTTTTCGGCGATGTTTTCTGTGTCCGGAGGGGGCTTTCAGCCCCCGCAGACACCGGAAACGACCACCGTATCCTTCAGAATAAGAGAATTGAGAGGTTCGAAGTTGGAATATATGCGTCTGAGAGAGTGTCTGTTATCGTAAACGTAAGTAACTGTCAAATTTTGCAGAGAAGCGATAATGAATTTTGCAGATTTGGAACCTGAGTTCGACAGGTAATGCTTTGATGTGATGCACAGGCAGAGATGCTGGCGTAAGGTAAAAGTGTCTTGAGTGAATCATTTTATCTGTGATAAAAAAACTATTTCGGCCCAAGACATTTGTCTTAGAGCCGAACAGGAATAAATCACTGCCGACAGGAACGATAGCTTTCGTGAAAGAATATCTCAGGAAATTGGGGCTGGAGGATCATTTCAATAAATTGAAGCTGAAGGGAGAGCCTCTTTTCCCATTGGTTTGTGCGATCATCTCTTATCGCTTAACGGAAAACTATTCTGCAGAGGGATGCGGAAGATGGCTGTCTTCGGAGGAAGTAAGGAATGAGTTTGGAATTCGTAAGGAAGTAAGTTCAAGAACTATTAACAGAGCCGTCGAGACCGTCGGGAAGAGAATGCCGGAGATATTATCGAAAGTAAGGGATTCTTTGTTCTCGTTATACGATTTGGAACATACTGATGTGAATATCGATACAACATCTGTTTCCGTTTATTCTAAGCAGTCTTCTCTTTTCAGATTCGGATATTCCCGTGATAAACGTCCCGATCTCAGACAGGTGAACGCAGGGATTGCTGAGCTTCGGAATCCGATAAACATACCGTTTCATATGACGGTCTCGGAAGGAAATTCCGCGGATCCTATTCAGTTCGTAAGGATGGTTAATGATATCATCGGCGAGCTGAAAGAGAATTCCATGTTCGTGTTCGATGCCGGAGGGGATACGAAGCAGGTGCTGGATATCATTTCCGGGAAAGGTATGAGATATGTTACAAGGAAGAAGATGAACGTTTCCGACGATAAACTGATATCGAACGTCACCTCTGCATGAATTGATATCTATGTTCCGTCTCAGTAACTGTCCTGCGGCGGTTTTACTCCGAGCGCACCGAACAGGTCCTTCTGTTTCTTTGTTACTTCATTGAGTCTCCATTCCTCTCCTATGCGTGTGATCTTCAGTTTTCTCATTATCCTGAAAACATCCGGGACCCGCATCTTCTTCAGAAGTTCCGTTTCACGCATTATCCTTAGCAGTTCGGTTCTCAGAATAAGCGAAACAAACTCGGCGAATATCATTCCCTGAACCGAATCCCCGCCGCTCAGATATTTTACGCCGCCTTCCAGTTCCGTTTTGAAATCGGCGAAGTTCTGTTCTATGTCGTTTCTTCTGCGCTGCATGAAAAGAACATCCTGCCATCTCTCTTCCGACGTGGTAAGAATAACAAAACGTCCGCATCTGTTCTCCCTTGCGCTTACCGCATTGCGTTTCCTTACCGCGGATGCTTTTCCGTCTTTTCCTTCGGCGATATCAAACATGCTCAGGAGTTCTTTTTCGGGGTCCGTAAGATCACATATTTTTCCGGGGTTCCATTTCTTCTGCGATACGGATAATTCGAATGCCGCTATTTTCGAGTACAGGGTCTTTATTTCCGAGTGTCTTCTGCCGTCGTCCTGGAACACCAGCGTGCGTATCTTTGCACCGCATATCTCAGCCGCTGTTTCGAAACACCTTACGGCGGAATCTCCCATTATATCGGCATTCAGAGGATCCTCCGGGGGTCTGACCGCTTCGGATACGGAATATTTAAAGATATTATTTCCGGAAGGAACAGGAAGAGAGAATCCGAACTTTGCCTCCAGTATACGGGAGAGGTTGCTTTCGCTGAAGAAACCGCGGTCGGCAACGATGTGGATTCCGTCCGAACCAAGATCTTTCAGGTCGGCAACCAGATTCCGAACGGCAGCCATATCGCTTACGCCGCCCGGATACAGTTTATAGAAGAACGGAAGCCCGGTTTTCACCGAAGCGGCCATTCCCATGTTCACCTGCGGAAGTTTTGTTGTACGGTACTTACGCCCGTATTCCGCCAAATCGAGTTCCTCCGATGACGTTGAGAAGGAAGTAATGTCGAATATCACCGTTTCTCCGGGTTCGGCGGACGCTCTGAAGAATCCGTATATCGCTTCTTCGCTGCGTCCCAGATCCTGCATGAACCTTGTAAGCTGAGAGGATGTGAACTCCCAGTCTATCCCCAGAAGTTCCGGAAGGAATGATTCCTCCATCCCGTCCTCAAGACCGCACATAGGTTCCGCGTGAACGGTGCGCGATACGGCAAGTGCCGTCAGAATATCCGCGCGTTCTTCCCCGAACACTTCGGAGAGTCTGTCATAAAGACCGCATCTGCCGGCGATCTCCAGCATCAGATAGTACGGGCCGAATGTCTTGCTTACGCTGACCGTTCTCTGCCTCGTTGCTTTTGCAATGAGTCTTCCGTTCTCATCGCATGTTCCTATGTACGTACGGGTCTGATACGGGCGTTTCTTTTCGGGATCCCAATGGGATTCTGCTTCGTACAGATAGAATCTGCCGTGGTTCTTCTGAACAATGGGGTATGACATACATACAAGTAATATCTATGTACATATATAAAATTACCTTGAATCAAAAGTATAGCCAGATATCAAACTTCAAAAAATCTAGTTATCAACAATTGCAGAGGTGACGATCGAAGTTCAGGAAAGAGGATGCTGTCCTTGTTGACTGTAAGAATATGGTGTACTGTCAGAGGAGAATGTTCGGATCTTCCGGAAGAACGGTATATCTGTTCTTCCCGGAGAAGTTATACAAAGACAAGATGCAGGCCTTGGAACAGAAGGCGGGAAAATGTGTTCAGGATGCTAAAGAAACAATGAAGATGAAAGCAGACGGCACTCTCAGAGTATCCAAGACGGTCATCAGAAGACTCCGCAATCCTTTGATATCCGTAAGGGTAGGAGTGCAGGGAAGATTCTTTTCAGATGATGACGATGCTTTCGAATATGTACGCAGAGAATTATCCGACGGAAGAGAAGGATTTTTTAAACTCGAATGCAGCGAGAATCTGACACCTTCCGATGTTCTCCGCATTTACCGTAAACGGGATACTGTTGAAAAGCTCATCGAATCATTAAAGAATCAAATCGATCTCAAACCGCTGAGAGTACGGTCTGATAATGCGGTTCATGGAACCCTCTTATTATGTTTCCTTGCTCAGATGATTGTATCCATGGCAAGATATGAAATCCCCGAAATCCGTTCCAAATCTGCAAAATTTATTATTGCTTCGTTACAAAATCTGACAGTTACTTACGTTTACGATAACAGACACTCTCTCAGACGCATATATTCCAACTTCGAACCTCTCAATTCTCTTATTCTGAAGGATACGGTGGTCGTTTCCCCGTTCTCAGGATGAAAGCCCCCTCCGGACACAGAAAACATCGCCGAAAAGCGAGCCTGAAAGACCCTCTCCGCAGCGTAAGCTCTCCCGAACATCAACTGTCGAGGTCAGGCTGTCAAATTTACCGAATAGAAAATCAACTGTCGAACTCAAGTTTATATAGAACTGTCAAAGTCAGGGGAGAACAGCATTCTGTTCAGAATGGACTGTGTGAAGATAAGGAGACACGTGAAGATACGGTCGCCGGCCAATCCCTATACCGACAGAGAATATTTCGAGAAACGGAAAGCTTCAAGTAAGCTTGAACGCGGATACAGGGATAAACGTTTCGCGGCCTGAACCGCCCGTAACGAACGGGCTGTCAGCGGCTCGAGCCGTATGATGGGAAACTATCACGTACGGTTCCAAGAAGGGGGAGAGGGAGTGATCCCTCTTTCCTATTCGACTGAAATCGGGACCCGTGTGAATCAAAGGATGTGCGATACCAGTGTTTACGCTTCCGATTTGAATCTGCTATTAAAATTCACGTAGATTACTGCGATGACCAACATTCCCACCACCACAAGCAACAATGCTCTGCCTGCCGAACCAAGAACTCCCTGAATGAGGAAAATATAGGAAACGGCAACCAGAAACACTCCCATGAATGAGGTTATGTTTGCTACATTGTATTTGGACATTTCACATTCAGACATTGTATTAAATCCAGCAAGCAACTTTGTCGTCCCCAGATACACGGATATTCCTATTGCCACCACTATAAGGGATAGTGTCAGGAATGCACAGAATACCAAAGTTACTTGTTTGTCAAGCAAAAAACAGAAACTGGCCACTGATGCTGTTGCCCACGATACACCCATAATCAGAGCACCCCTCAATCTCCCCTCAACCACAACAGTCCTCTCCCAAATATATGACGGCACGCGTTGATTATGAACGTTCAGTAAACGAACATATCTACATCCCCTCTAACCGTTTCTTTCTTTAGTTTGCCCGCATAATTGAACCCGAGTTCTCTCGCAAAGTCTATCTCTGTGTTTTCACAGTGTGTGAACCCCAGTAACACTATTTCTATTTCTTCCTCCTTGTCGATGATTTGTTTCAGAATAGAGGAGATTTTTTCACAATCTATACAATTACCGATACATACTATTATACCAGAATGCATTTTTGTGATTGTGACTGAACACAGTATCTTTTTGTTTTCTACATATATGTATGTAGGTGTAGTGTCCAAAACAAGTCCTCCCATTAGCTGATTTTTGTTTATATCATTGAAATATGGGCTATTATAATTCCGAGACGCCTTCATGAATCTCAGAATCTCAGCGGTGAGGTCCTGTGTTGCTTTTATTATTTCTCCATTCCCATATTTTACAGGTTCAGGGGCAAATGGATTTGTAGATATCCATCTGATTATTGCTAGTTTCCATAGCATATTGAGCGTATCGATCACATCTATGATTATACGTTCCCTATCGTCTACGTCGTATTTTGCCGTAATAAGATCAACCATCTCTGTTACGGACAGCTCTTTATGCTCCAGTATTCGATTTAGCATAAACGATGCAGTTTTATTGAGAAATGTGTCAACCGATCCGGTGAATCTGGTTCTAATAACTGCCGCATCTTCCTTTTCAAAATGATTGGTAATATTGTTCTTCTGTAGTCTAAATCGCAGATCCCCGACCGAATCCAAATCGCACGCTAGCATCGCTTGGCGTATGGAACTGTATATGTTTAATTGTTTGTATGGTTAGGGTTCTCTAACGAAGTGTGTGGAAACCGATGCGGGCGCGGTCTGCGTCCGCACTCTTATCTGCGACACTCACACACCCGCCCGTACATATCTGTCTTCTCCTGAGCACTCACTATGTAACACATCGAGATCAGGCTTCCTGCCTTATGGAAGCCTCTGGCGCGGTTCTTTATCTGACTGATCATGCTGTTGGTTCCTTCAAGAACAGCGTTGGTAAGCCGGGAAGTGAACCACTGAAGGATGCAGGCAGTGTGTCTCTCCGCTGTATCCGCAAGCTTAACGAAATGATACATCCCCGTGAACCTTGCCCACTGTATCCAGCCTTTCAGGTGCTGTTCCGCCGAATACAAATCGCCCATACTGTATAACGAACAAAGCGATTCCTTCAGTCTGTACGCTATTCCAAGAATCTCATTGTCCCGGCATATTCTGTCTCTTGTTTCCCGATCCCCGTCGGATATGTTCCTGTCATTTCTCAGAAGAAGATACTTCGCTTTCATCCTGTTCACCGAGAGTTTCAGTTCACCGCATTTGGTGTCATTCAGAGCCTCGTTTGCCATCTTTACCAGATGGAAACGGTCGCAGGTTATCCCGGAAAAACGGAAATGTTTCCTTATGCCTGAGATGAACGCAGAACCGAAATCGCAGGAGAAGTCTGATATGTTTCCTGTGTTTCCGCCGTGTTTCGCCGGGAATCTTTTGAATTTTCCTACGGTTCCGGAATCCTTACCTTCGGTAACGAAGATTATCCTGTGTGTATCGAGATCGGCGAACACCGTCAGAAAAGAATCCCTTCCCGAGAAACACTTCTCATCCGCGCCTACTTTTCTGACGGAGGACAGATCAAGAGTTCTCACCAGATCAGATGCGTATCTTTCAGCTATCCTCCAGATACGGTTGGGGACTTCCCCTGTCTGATCTGCAGCTGTCGCAACAGGCATCTGCCTTACCATTGCCATTATGAACGATTCCATCTGCAGAGTGAATCTGGAATTTTCCCTTGCCCATGGGATACCGATCTGCTTCACACCGCATTCCGGACAGTCGGATCTGGGAATCCTCGCATGGATTAATGTCTTGTTCCCGACCATGTCCAGTTCTCTCCATGTCCTTTCATTGGGGCGGTCACGGACCTTGCATTCTCTCCCGCAGCCCGAACATCTGACCGTATGTCCGAAGGGTACCTCCACTCTGATGCGGACCTCTCCTCTGCCGTCTCGGTCAACGGTCCGCGTGACATCCGCCACCTTCCACGGATCCTCTATGTTGAGAAGCCCGTCGACAAACTCATTCAGTTCCCCCATGAGCCGGTATCAGAGTCCATCTAGATGAAATCCACACACTTCGTTAGAGAACCATGGTTAGTCTGAACTTGTTTTGAAAAACGATAATCCGCACAAGTCACAGCGACAGCGTCCGCGCGCGGACGCTGTCGCCGGGTATGCGGATTAAAAGAGCGGGAGTCCTTTCGGGATGTGACCAAACATGACCAAAAGAACTCCGGATAAGAGGGAGCAGAAACGCGCATATAAACTTGAGCAGACGGAGCAGGCCCGCCGGATGAAGGCGATACAGATAATAGCCGACGGCGGAACGTTCCGTGCCGCGGCCGAGGCTGTAGCCGCCATCATCCGCCGCTTATGAAAACACTCTTATTCTATGATCCGGTGCACTCAAATCTCTCAGAAGTCTTACGACTTCTTCGTTATTTGAGTGCCTGTTATTTATCCTGGTTACGGTATCTCAGTCTTGTAAGGATTTCCACTTTTCAAAACAATGGTTAGTCTGAACAAATTCGGTCTCACCAGAGCATTACCAAGAAAAATGATATAGCTGAATATTGCATAGTGGCCACGGAGTTCGGAGTAGTTTGTCATGGAAATGAAGGTTGCCAGCTATGTCAAAAAGTATCGTCTGCAAGTCGCGATTCTTGTGGCATTTTCAATAATATCCGCAATTTCCTCCGTCGTTGTTCCCTATTTAAACGGAATGTTCATAGATGTTCTTATCACCACCGCATCCGCAGATGAGATTGTCAGGTTCGCTTTCATAATAATAGCAATCGGCCTATTCGGTGCGTTCGCATCTTATATCTGCAATATGTCTGTTGCCAAACTCACCAGCAAAACGAGTTTTGACATGATGTCCGATGCCATAGGGCATGTTCAGAAGATCCCGTATGACAAGTTTATCTCTAAATTCAATCCGGCATATCTGATCCAAAGACTGAGTACAGATGTCGGTGTGCTGCTTAGCTTTTTCATTAATAACTTCATCAGTATATTCATCCAGATTGCCACATTCGCCGTGACTGTATATGTGATGATGGCAATCAATCTCCAGATATTATTCATATCACTGGCCTTTCTTCCGATTTATCTGCTTTGTTATATGTATCTTAAGAAACCGATGCTTGAAAGAAACATTCGGTACAAAGAGGATTCCAATCACTTTTCAAAAACGATGTTTGAACAGATAAACCGGGTGCATGAAATAAAAGCCGAGGCATCGTTCGAAAAAAGCAGGGAGATCGAGAAAAAAAGTTTCTCTGCGTATTTCGGGTCGATGATCGGTTTCAGCAGAATCTCGTATCTTTTTACATCGTTGGACGGCCTTATCGGCGTAGTATTTCAGTCCATCGTACTTATAATCGGCGGAATTCAGATAATAAACGGCAATATGACCATCGGTGAATTTACAATTGTCAATACTTACTTCTTCATGCTGCTCAATGTAATAAAGTATTTCTTCAACCTCGGAAAGTCATACCAGGACTACAAAGCCTCCCGCATCAGAATGGAAGAAATTCTTTCCATCGAGAAAGAAAATAACGGAGACAGGGAAGTCAGCGGCATATCTTTGATAAAAATAACCGACGCATCATATTCATATGTGGATGACGGCCCGTTGGTAACCGATGGTTTCTCGGCAGAGTTCAAAAAGGGCAGGATTTCTCTTGTGCTCGGACCTAACGGCAGCGGAAAAACAACCTTGATAAACATACTTCTCGGAATATTACAAAATCTAAGAAACGGCAAGGTCGAATATGACGGTGTCAACGTTTCGGAAATAGATCTCTATTCTGCAAGAAAAGATGACATTGCGGTCTTGCTTCAGAGATCCGATTCTCCGGACTCCACCGTCGAGGAGTACCTTCAGGATTGCCTGGAACTTGACAGAAACGAGATAATTTCAATGATCAGACTCATGGGTCTTGAATCCATTTTTGCAGGCAAAAATTTCAATATCGATAAATACTGGGATTCCAAGATAGCCAACATATCCGGCGGCGAAAGGCAGAAGGTCATGCTTCTCAGAACTTTGGGAAAAGGCAGGAACACAATAGTCCTTGACGAACCTTCCGCAGGTTTGGATGATTTCAGCATCGAATCTCTGCTGAAATATCTGTCAGCCGCCAAGGCCGACAAGATCATAGTAATAATAAGCCACGATCTGCGGTTCAGAGATTATGCGGACGATATCATAATGGTGAATCCTGTGCAGAACAACAACTCTTCCGGTAAACATGCCAGCATGCTATAATCTGTGGCTTTAACTTTGAGTCTGGCAGTGCCGATTATGCATCAGATTTTCGTGACGGCTTTTCGGCCGAACAGCTTTATGTCGGCAGATATCATCTCTGTCTGCGGATCGGCAGTGCCGATCGTGCGCGGCACCTCTGTCTTATTTCCCCGTCGGACATCCAATATAAGAATAACACGAAGCAATCTTTATCATCTTCACTGCGATACATCCGCAAAAGAGGGGGCGTACAAACGGTACTCGGCGTTTTCAAATCCGGTGATGTGTTATTCAACCAGGGCATGGATCTTGTCAAAAGAAAGGAATATGCAAAAGCAAGAAAGAACTTTGAGAAGACTATAGAGAAGGGCGGCAGAGAGGCAACACTTGCCGGTATATACATAGACATAATAGACGCATGTCTCGACAACAACAACCCCGCAAGGTACGCCAAGCTTGCATCGAGCCTCGAGAGGGAAACCGGCGGGTTCGAATTCGGACTGACGGAAATAGATCCACAAAAACTCGCAAAAGAATGCAGGCTTCTCGCCGAGCGCATCGATATAAGCAGGATGCAGGGCAGCACCCCCGCAGCTCTCGAAGAGAAAGGGAACCGATTCCTAGATGTAGCCAGAAAATACCAGTCCCAAATAGGTAACGATTCCCTGAAAATCAGTGAGATCGTCGGCATACAGGTCAACACCGGCATCAAAGAGGCCCTGCACATACAGGCCTGGGGATACGAAAGTATTGCATCCGGAACAGTCCTGACAGATCCGAAAAGAGCCGCCGAACTGTTGCAAAACGCATACGCCTGCCGCAAACAGCTCGGACAGGACGGCCAGAGAGATCTGGATCTCATCAAGGCATATTCCAAGTCGGTAAAATGCTGGATCTGCGGAAGGCCTTCCACCGGAGAGGGCGTGCACTTCCTGGCGATGCCCAGCGATATAAGTCCATTCATGAGAAGTTCCGGCGACGATCTGTTGAAATCCGCTCCCGGCGATTATAATTCCGTCTACGTGTGCAGGCCGTGCTACACCTCCATATCAAGAAGGTCGGACGAGATAGCAAGGGAATACCACGAGAGGGCCATGCAGGAAATGATGGCGATGGAGGCGAGACTGCGCGCCGAGATCCGCAGCATCGGCGCATATTCCGCAATGAGACGGTGAAATGATTGGACGAAATGGTCATGCTCAGGTGCAAATACTGCGGTGCGCCGCTGGACAAAAAGGTCCTGGAGTCTGATTCTCCATATATAACATGTTCCAGCTGCGGTACGTCTCAGCAGAGAATGGATGCCAAAGCATATCTGGATCAGATGATGGGTCAGGTCCAGTCATGGATAAGCAAAACCCTGCCCGGCGGATTCTCCCTGTCTCAGACGGAGAATGTGGATTCGGTGGCAAGATTCAGTATTTTCAACAATAACATCAGGCCGAGGATCGATACAGAATATTCGGAGTACCGGTTCGCGGCCAACTCTCTGCTGTCGAACCCGCTGATGACACTACCATTCACCACCGACAGCAGCGCAGTGGCAGCCCATTCTTCAGCCGATGCGTTCGGGTTCAATGCCAGGGTGAAGAGTATAGAGCCGCTTGCGGTTGACGAGGCCTCAAAGAATACGGTCATATCCGCGGAGGAGATGTCAACGGGATATGCCATGCTGATCAATAACACAAAGCTTCTGCGCGAGGACACTCCGGGAAGATATATCCTTATGGCCAATAATTTCTCTGAAGCATCGGCCGCATTCGGAAAGATAAAAGGATATGGTCCGGCAGAAGATCGCCTTCGGGCACTTGCCGGCATATGCACAGGGTGCGAGATGCTCCTGAACGGAAACAGTGCGGGGAGCCTGTCCTATTTCGAAAACGGGTATGAACAGCTTATCGGTGTCAGATCCGCAGTAAGTGCCGATCTCAATCTGGGAATAATGTATCAGGCAGTAGAAACAGAGATCACCCAGGCCAAGATACTCTCGGACCTTGCGGGATTTATAACAAAGGGCATCGCGGCGGACCCTCTTGAAATACTCAACACCGTGAAAAGAATAATGAGCTTCAACTACGCAAAAACAGGAAAATGGGGGTTCCTCCTCGGAAACAAAGACCGGTTCGGAGAGGTGTTCGGAAACCTGTCGAAGGTACTGAGCGCAAAAGCAGGAGGGACCCTGCCGATAACATCCGGGGCCGGGGAATATCTGATACCGTTCTGGGATATAGACCTGAGATACAGTTTCCAATCCGGTGCAATGTGGGCAAAGAAAAGTGTCGAAGTCAAAGAGGACCTATTGATACCCGCGGATTTCGTGATAGATTTCGAATGTCTGAATAATCCGAGAAGCGGGCTTACGGACATATTCTCTATAAGACCGGAAACAGGAATACTCTCGGGAATAAAGGGGACAGAGACAAGCATAAGCGGCGGAGAGGGCATAGGGAGGCTGTCGGACACTGCAAGACAGAACCCCCCGGGGACGAGGAAAATCGCGGTCCCTCTGAGCACGGAGAAAGAGGCAAAGAAGCTGGTCAGCGAATATCTTGCCGTCTGCACAAACCAGGGTTCAAGACTTAAGCTCAGCAATCCTTATGTGAAATCTCTTATCTACATACCATGCAATATCCGGGACGGCCGTGTAGAAGTCCCGGCGGGATTCGGAAAACTGATACCGGAACGCGTGAAGAGAATGAACCTCTCTCAGATGATAATCGTTTAAAAAACAGGAAGTAAAGAAAATGAACAACAGAACACTGTCGGCAGTCACGCTGGGATTATTCATAATCTCGCTGGCAATCGGGTTGATGGTCTTTGCCGCGACGGACTACGGATTGATTATAGTATTGTGCACGACCGTGCTGATATTCGGCATAGCATTATTTGCCGTGTCATTCATGTATCCCGGAGAAAGCGGAAAGTTCGGCCCTTCTGACCGCATGTACAGGGCCATATCGGGCATACTCGCCGCAACGGTCGGTTTCGTGGGCATGCTACACATCTTTACAGATCTGAGCATCTGGATTCTGGCAGGCGTGTTCCTAATAGTACTGGCGTCAGTCGGGATATCGGCTGCGCTGATCAACGGAAAGAAGGAGGGGCAGTGAATGACATTGGATAAAACAGTCGGGAATCAAATGAAAAAGAATCAGTCGCTTGTCGAGAGGATAGGACTCTACATTCCTTTGTACAAAGGATACAAAGAGAAAAACCTCCGCAGGGATGAAGACAGAGCGGTGAGGACAGAAGTTGCGAGAGTTCTTGAGAGAGCAAAGCTGGACCTTGTCACCGTGCAGAGGGTCACGCTGAATGATCTTGACCTCATGAGAGACGCAGAGAGAATACGCGGTAAGGCCGATCGTTATTGCGTGGATGTGAAAAAAGCTGTCAACGGATACAGCGCATTCCACGACTCGGTCAAGATTCTTGAATCGGAGCTTGATGCCCTTATCGAGTGGGACGCGAAACTGATCGACGACGCGAATTCGCTTAAGGAACAGACAGCGGAGATGGTCATCAGAACGGATGCGGGGGAAACAAATCTGAAAACCCCCCTGAGAGAACTGGAGATAACAATCGACAGACTCATAGAGGACTACAACGGAAGAGAGACAGTCATGAGAGGATTCAAAGAGTGAGGTGATCTGAGATGGCAGAAAAAAAGACAAATGTAGTATTTTGGGCCAATCAAGGGCCGGACGACATAATATACAGATCGGAACATGACGACCTCAGGACGATAACGTCGGTCACGGTGCCGGAGCATGCGGTAGCTCTCTTCATAAGGGACGGGCAGCTTGCGGGGACACTGGATCCGGGCAGACACACCGTAACATCGGCTAACATACCTTGGCTCTCAAAGCTGTACAACGCGGCACTTGGATACAAAGAGACACCATTCAAAGTCTGGATAGTATTCGTCTCTCTGAAGATGTTCAACGGGAAGTGGGGCATCAGAAGCATGATTAAGGCGGCCAAGGAGTACGAGGTCCCTATCGTCCTAATGGCAAACGGAGACTTCCAGTTCAGAATAAACGACATATCCGTATTCTACACCCAAGTCCTGGGAGGGCTGAACACATACTCGACCGGCGATGTGAACTCATTCATGAAGAGTTTCATCAACGAGCAGATAATTCAGCAAATGAACACTCAATACTACATGGATATCATGGAGAATCTGGAGAAAGCCTCCACAAACACCAAGATCCTGATTGAGCACTATTTCGCGCAAAGGGGGATAGAGCTCCTCTCACTGAAGATCAATGAAGTTCTCACGACAGACGAAGACCGTCAGAAAGTCTTCAGCTACCTTCAGTTCAGCAGCAAGAACGGAGAGGCTTTCAAGAGGTACGAAGTCATGGAAAGAATGGCGGATGCCATCGGAGATTCGACAGGAGGTGCCGCAATGGGTGCGGGTATGCTTCTGTTTCCCCAGATGTACCAGCAGCTTCAGCAGCAGCCGGTACAGGGTGTCGTACATCAGCAGCAGCCGACTAAGGTCATGTGCCCCACATGCGGCGGTCTGAACGACTATCCATACAAGTACTGCAGTTCATGCGGTCAGCCGTCCCCGATGATATCCCAAGGACAGCAACCTGCACAGGTTCAGGCATCTCAGAACATCGCGGGAAATCCGGAAGCATCCGCGGGGAACGGGAAAAAATTCAAGAACTGTCCGTATTGCGGAGAGGACCTCGGCGGTCTCCCTAAGACGCCAAAATACTGCCCCTATTGTTCCGAACAGCTCAATTGATCCGGCCTCGCGGCCGGACCTTTATTTTTTCATCTTTTCGGGATTTCGCATTGGAACATACGCCTGTTGTATTTTCGGCCGGCCGGAATCCGGTTTTCACACGGCACCCCTGTCTGGCACTTGCCGCATCCGTAGTATGGATCATACTGTGCTTTTATCTCCATGAGGTATCTGCTGCACCTGCCGCTGTCCTTTCCGCCTTCTTTTGAGATTGCCCCGGCAGGACAGACACTTGCACAGGCCAGACATAAGGAGCAATTTCCGTATATGTCATCAGAGAGGCGCAAATCCGGTTCGAGCTTGAGAGCCGTTATTACACTCCCCAGACGTCCGGCTGTCCCGCGGACGGTTATCAATCCCCCAGACAAACCGAATGTTCCGAGTCCTGCCGCATATGCAGCATGTCTTTCGGACCAGCTGCTTTCGAAAAAGACTCTGCCGTTTTCAGTACGTTCATACTGCACAAAGGACGGATCGGCCGATGGAGAGACACTTCGATAATGTCTCTCCTCTAGGAGACCGCAAAGGTATTTTGAAAATTGAACTATCAGCTCCTGTCCTTCGATACGTCCGTGCAGCCACTCATCGGAGGGCATTTTTCCATTGCGTCTATTGCTCTTTCTTATCTCCTCGGAGAACGGGAAGAAATATGTTATGACTGATCTTGCGCCGGGCAGCCATTCCTGAGGAGTGCGGTATTGACTGCCGATTGCCAATGGGTCCTTGAATGACTCAAAAAGCGGATCGCCCGCATCGGCAATTCCGAATATCGGACGGTCGAAAATCCTTATACCCGCTATATTCGGAACTCTTGCCGCATCCGGCGGAATACGATTCTTCTCCGACGCAAACACACATTCGCCGACAATGTCAGCCAGGTCTTCTTTGTACACAGCGCGCCTCCGAACATGGTCGGTTTTCCGACCATTGTGCGGAACGGATACCAGTAAGAATATTTCAACCGAATGCTCGGTAAGATACACAATATCGGTCTGACCATCGGCCGGAAGAAGGACGAACGATCCCCCCAATGGATTGTCACACTCCTCTAATATTCGAATTTCGTATTATTAATACGAATTATAAATAAATCATCAAAAAGATTAGTATAAATAGTAGAAAAACTATGTACATACGGAGGTTAGTGAGAATCGCAAAAAGTAATACGTCCAAACCCTGCGGCGAGAACGATCCCATGACGGAGTCGGGTGTCGAAGTGAAAGACTGGCCGATTGGCACTTTCCGCTGTTCACCCTGATAATACCGTCCGGATTGTTCGCAAGACCCTACGGATGACCGCAATAATCCGGCTGCGGCCGGGACCTTTATCGCGGCCGCCTCTCTTTACTCTCAGATACTTTTTGGCCTGAAACCTCTGAGCCTGAGTGCATTTGCAACAACAGATATCGACGACAGAGACATGGCCGCCGCGGCCAGCATAGGCATCTCCGGTATCATTTCCATCCCGAGGACATAAGGAACTCCTGCCGCTATGGGTATGCAGACCGCATTGTAACAGAATGCCAAGAAGAGATTTTGCTTAACATTTCCGAGCGTAGCCTTTCCGATATCCATGGCTGCAGGTATGCTTCTTACATCATCATTCATCAGTATGACATCGGCGGCACCGATCGCAATATCCGTCCCGGAACCTATTGCCATACCGAGGTCGGATTGCGTGAGTGCGGGAGCGTCATTTATACCGTCCCCGACCATCGCAACGTTTTCTCCGCTGACCTGAAGCTCTTTTATTATTCTGAGTTTATCTTCGGGCAGTGCTTTCGCTCTCACATCCTCGATACCTGCAACAGCAGCTATCGATCTGGCGGTTCCTTCGGCATCTCCCGTCACCATTATGGGTTTTATGCCCATTTTGATAAGGGAAGAAATGCCCGATACCGTCGAATCCCTGATCGAGTCTGAAATTGCGATCAAGCCCGCATATTCTCCGTCGATTGATACGAATACGACGGTTTTCCCCTCGGATGACATCTTGAACACATGTTCCGGGTCATTCGGTTCTGATCCGATGAAATCCGCGTTCCCCACCGCCGTGTGTTTCCCGTTCACGGTGCATCTGACACCTCCGCCGGGTTCGGATATGAAATCTGAAGACGGCAGTATGCTTATTCTGTTCCCTTCTGCATAGGAAACTATCGCCCTTCCAAGCGGATGTTCCGAATTCATTTCGGCTGCAGCGGCAACGGCCATAAGCTCTCTTTCCTCGATCTCCGATACAATATCGGTCACCTTTGGTTTCCCTTCCGTTATGGTTCCGGTTTTATCCAGCACAACAGAGGTTATCTTACCGGACCGCTCCAGTGCCGATGCGTTCTTGAAAAGAATCCCATATTCTGCCGCTTTTCCGGTACCGACCGTTATTGCCAGAGGTGTGGCGAGTCCGAGCGCACATGGACATGATATGACAAGAACGGATATCAGAACAAGCACAGAGAACTCGACACTTCTTCCGGAGAGCAGCCATATGACACATGAGACCGCGGCGATAATCATCACAGCCGGTACGAATACCGCTGCCACACGGTCGGCAATCCTCGCAACGGGTGCTTTCGTGCCTTGGGCATCCTGTATCATCCTGACAATCTGGAACAGCACCGTATCCTTTCCGATCTTCTCCGCAACCATCTTCAGGCCGCCGTTGATGTTCATGGTCCCGCCGTATACTGCGTCACCGGATCTTCTGGACACAGGCATGCTCTCTCCGGTGAGCATAGACTCATCTACGGACGAACTCCCCTCGATTATCCTTCCGTCCGCCGGTATCCTCTCCCCCGGCCTTATTACCACGATGTCCTCCGCACAAATTTCGTCCGCCGGTATCGTAATCTCCTTTCCATCCCTCATGACATTAGCCGTCAGAGGTGCCAGGTCCATCAGCCCCCTGACGGCATCGGTAGTCTTGACTTTGGATCTGGACTCCGCATACTTTCCTACGGACACCAGCGTTATTATTACGGCCGCGGAATCATAGACTAAAGAGTGTACAGAATGCGGATTCCCGGCGAATATCTGAAATGTCGCATACAGGCCATAGACGACCGCAGCGGTTGTACCCAGTGCAATCAGAGTATCCATTGTCGGCGTTCCTGCCGCAAGCGCATGGTATCCTTTGGTGTAGAAGCGTTTTCCGGCTATGAGCACGGGCATACAAAGTACCAGCTGTACAACGGAATACACCTTAGGACTGCTGCTGAATGGCATATCGATTCCCAGCATGGGACCCATAGCCATGACAGAAAGAGGTATCGTGAATATTATCGAGACAGCCAGCTCTTTTTTTATCCTTGCGGCGTTAAGCTTTTCCCTCTCCGCCAGGGCATCAGGGTCATCCTCAAGCACATCGTATCCCGCTTTCCTGATCGCTCCGGACAGATCATCGATGCCAATCCTGGACGGGTCGTAGAGAACTGAGACAACGTTATTCGAGAAGTTGGCATTGACCTCGGAAACTCCGTCTAATTTTCGGACTGCTTTCTCAATGGCGAGAGAACATGCGACACATGTCATTCCGTTAGTTTTGAGATTTACTCTTTCGGTGCCTGACACTTCAGAATAGTCCATGTTTTACCTTTGACCTGAATCCGGCATCCAGGATTACGCCGATAAGGGTCTCGTCGTCTACACCCTCGTGTATGACCGTCGCGGTACCTTTTTTAAGATTGACACTCACGCCGTTGACTTTATCCACCGCCTTGAGAGCACTGTCAACCTTCCCGGAGCACACCTCACAGGACATTCCTTCTACTTTCAGAACCGTCTTTGTCATGATCCGTAATGTCTATTGAAATATACATTACTTACTATATTCATACCGTTATTTATGTGAACCCTGTGCGATTATGTCTTATCCCTCCATCTCGTCCCATAAATGTACTGGCGTGAGACAAGCCGGTGCGGCGGACGGTGTAAACCGTTTTTATAGGGCATGCTCGAAATGATTTCTGCGCAAATCAGAACGGGGGTCCGGTGGCTGCCGCTGTTCGGTCTGTATTCTCAGAATTCAGGCGAGATGGCCGAGCATTAGAAATACCTCACGATAGCAGCCTGTGCTATCGAAATATTTTCTGTCTGATCATTATCCCAAAAAGACTGCCGAAGCAAAATATAAATCGATAACGGCATTGACAGGCGAGTGAGACAGATATGAAAAATCTGAAGGATTACGTTACGGCGATACCGGATTTTCCGGAGAAAGGCATTATATTCAGAGATATAACGACGGTCATACAGGACCCAGATGGTTTCAGAATGGCGGTCGGCAGCCTTATTGATTCGCTGAAAGGGGTGGATTTCGATCTGATACTGGGATCGGAATCGAGAGGGTTTGTATTCGGTGCGCCGGTTGCATATGCGATGAACAAGGGCTTCGTCCTCGTACGCAAGAAAGGAAAGCTTCCCAGAGAGACGATCTCGGAGAGCTATGAACTGGAATATGGCAAAGGAACGCTCGAGATGCACACCGACAGTATCAAAAAGGGACAGAAAGTAGTGATCATAGACGATCTCATCGCAACCGGTGGCACCACGCGTGCAATAGCAGATATGGTCGAAAGACTGGAGGGGGAGATCGTCAAGATATGTTTTGTGATAGAACTTGCCGGCCTGAAAGGAAGGGATGTGCTGAAAGAATATCCTGTGGAATCACTGATAGTTTACGAGGGAAAATAACGCGCCGGGAAACACATTGCCTGATCGGTTTCCGACCCTGGAGTTTCAATAAAACGAAAATCGGGGGCTGCAACATTGAAACCCAAGTGAGCAGAACCGTCGGTGTTCTCGTGGCTGATGATTAAAGATATAATGGATTGCCGCGGTACAGGCGTGAGCTGCCGCCGTTGGAACGCAAACATCCAATCCTCCTCAGGTTTGGCGACGACTCGCCCTCTCCTATCCCACTCATTCTAGGCAGATCGTCTTCGGTAGAAGCGACGAGAACCAGAGGCATGCAATGCTGAATTTCTAAGATTTAATTCTGAACTCGACAGCTGATTTTCAATCAGACAGAAACCGTCTAGGTTCCAGATCATGCTGGCTAAGATCATGCCCACCGCACAGTGTCCGACATAGGGATAGGTTAATCGCCATTCTCTATCCACACATTCTTAACTGACTTCCGCGATACAGGCAGTGAGTTGCCGCCGTTGGAACGAAAACATCCAACCCTCCTTAGGTTTGGCGGCAGCTCACCCTCTGAGAACAATTAGAGATCTTGGTTAAAACCTTAACCTGGTAAAATAGGGAATATGTTATTTGTGAATTCATGAAATAATGCTGTTCCCGTGAGATCTGGCTAGAGTTGTTCATGTGATGGTCACATATAAATAGCATAATCCCTATATGGATTATTATGGGATTCACAGTCGAACCGTGGGCGAAAGAATGGCTCGAGGAACAGCGGAGTAAGGGGTCAAAATGCCTGGAGATCAAGGTCTCCAACGGTAACCATTATGTCTATCGTTCGACCAGCAGGTACGATAAGGAGAGCAAAGGTCCCAAGAAGATGTCCGAATATCTCGGATCCCTGACCGAAAATGAAGGATTCGTACCAAAGGAGAAGGATGCAAGGAGACGCAGCAAGACTATCTCCGTCCGGGAGACAGGTACGGTAAGGGTCATGGACAAGTGTGCCGGCCCCTTATTCGATATCCTGAAGGATATCTTTCCCGACAATTATGATCAGCTGTATGCGTTATCATTGATCAGATGCACGGGCAGGGTCCCGTTGAAACGTGCATCTTCCTGTTGGGAGAAATATGAGAACATAAGGAATCTTAAACCTGCCATGTCACCCGGATCCCTCTCGGACATGCTGGAATCCGTCGGCTGCGATCGCGATTCTCAGAACAGGGTGTTCGCGAAGATGGAGATGGATTGCAAAGAGCTGGCATTCGACCTCTCGCAGTTC
Organism: Candidatus Methanoplasma glyptotermitis; assembly: GCA_031267895.1. GTDB lineage: Archaea > Thermoplasmatota > Thermoplasmata > Methanomassiliicoccales > Methanomethylophilaceae > Methanoplasma > Methanoplasma glyptotermitis. Next base: position 1,066 of record JAIRYF010000063.1, on the reverse strand, counting down.
TTCTCATCGAGTGATACCGTTCCGTATGCCGAGGACGGATACAATCCCGATCATGAGGACACACCTCAGATCAATGTTGTATTATTGTGCAGTCAGGAGACCGGAGTACCGGTGATGATGCGGGCTCTCCCGGGAAGCATAAGGGATGTGAAGACCGTGTGTTCGGCCGTGAAGGAATTGGACAGAGAAGATGTGACACTGGTCATGGACAGAGGATTCTATTCCGATCGGAACGTCAGACTTCTGGACAATTCGGGTTTGAAGTATGTGTTCCCCGTGAAGAGGAACAATCAGATGTACAACACGGTTAATGTGAACGAGTATGATACTTTCGAATATCATGATAGTCTGATAAGATTCGGGAAAGGCCGTTATGACAGACATTGGCTGTACCGTTTCAAGGACGAATCCATGAGGGCGGGTGAAGAAAGGAATATCTTCGGAAAGTACCGGGAAGGTATTCTGACCACGGAAGAGGTGGAAAAGAAGAAAAGGACCATGGGTCAGATGCTGATAGTGTCGAACCTGGATCTTGATCCCGAAGAGATATATCTGATGTACAAACGCAGGGATAAAGCAGAGAAGAGATTCCGCGTATTCAAGAGCGATCTGGAAGCCGATGTGACCTATCTGAGAGATAATATGACAGTGAACGGCCACATATTCGTCTCATTCCTTTCGATGTACATCCTTGCCAACTTAGAAGATCATCTCAGAAGGTCCGGATCATTATCGAAATATTCCGCGTGTGATGTACTGACCGAATATTCCAAGACGTATGCGGTGAAGACCGAGGACGGTCTGATCGATTATGAAGTTCCGAATAAATTGGAGAAACTCGACGCGAAACTGGGATTCAATATATTCCCTATTTTGCGGAGTTGAGGTGTTAAACTCCAAAGCCGAGACCACCACAATTGTCCAGCTTTGCACTGCGGATGTCATCCCCGACTTGGACGCCGTTAAAGTCACTGTGAAGGTCCCGGAAGCTGACGGGGTACCGAAGATATCTCCTCCCGACACAGAGAGCCAAGAGGCCCCCGATATCGACAGAGTACATCCAGTG
>JAIRYF010000040.1 GCA_031267895.1 Candidatus Methanoplasma glyptotermitis | reverse complement strand
TCTTGGGCCGAAATTGTTCTTTCGTCACAGATAAAATGATTCACTCAAGACACTTTTACCTTACGCCAGCATCTCTGCCTGCGCATCACATCAAAGCATTACCTGTCGAACTCAGGTTAAAAACCGACACACCGTTGTTCCGACAATGCACGAGAAACTGAAAGACAGCATAACACACAGTCCGATCATAGACATGAACGGATATCCTTATCTCATACACTCTGTGACCGACGGAATACCTTTTATGGAACCGGACATCCTTGATGAGATAGTCGATTGGATGGTTTCCGTATGCAGTTTCGGCTGCGACCGCATATTGGCACCTGAATCTATGGGCATACCGTTTGCGGTTCCCCTGTCTCTGAGACTGAGGATACCTTACACCGTGATCCGAAAAAGACCGTACGGTCTCGAAGGAGAGATCCCGGTGTCATACAGCACAGGCTATTCCGACCGCATGATGTATATCAACGGGCTTAAATGCGGCGACAGGGTTGTCATTGTCGATGACATTGTCAGTACGGGCGGAACCATGTCCGCACTGGTCTGTGCTCTCAGAGGAAACGGAATCTTGGTGGAAGACATACTGGCAGTTCTCGGCAAAGGGTCCGGAGCCGATGATCTCAGCAGACGGCTCGGCATCCCCGTAAAGAGAATGCTGGATGTCTGTCTGAAGGACGGGGCCGCAGAAGTAAGAGAACCTTAAACTAACTGTAATTCCCCGTTTTAAATCATATGTCCCGGCTCTCCGGGCATGGGACCTGAAGTGGTCATACTGGTTACGGCCGCCTGTCTGGCAGGTTCTGCTGTGGGAACATTTTCCGGTCTTGTTCCAGGCATACATGTCAATACGCTTGCTTCCGTCATGCTGCTGTCCTATCCCGCCATGGAATCATTTCTGGTATCATTCACCGAGGCGGCTTATGTTCCGATAGTGGTTTCGTCCTGCATAATGTCGGCATCGGTCGTTCACTCCTTTGTGGACTTCGTTCCGTCGGTATTCATCGGCGCACCTGATCCGGACGAGACCATGGCTGTCCTCCCGGGACACAGACTTCTTATGTGCGGTCTCGGAATGCGTGCGGTCAGAGCCGCAGCTGTGGGCAGCGCAGTGGGTGCGGCATCTGCGATAGTGCTTGCAATCCCTATCCAATATCTTATGCTCAGCGGGTTGGCCGCGCATTTGGATATCTTCACCGTGTCTGTGATTTTATTCACACTGTCTGTGATCATCCTGAAGGAACACGGGATCCGGAAAAAGCTCTGGAGCCTGGTCCTTATAGCCATGTCGGGTATGATGGGACTCATCTGCATGGACCTGCATATACCGTCCGCAGGAGTCATCGGAGAAGGTACTCTTCTTTTCCCGCTGCTGACAGGATTATTCGGCATCCCCGCTCTTTTGAGTTCGCTGGGGACCTCTTCGGTCCCGAAACAGAGGGATGACGGGATCTCCCCGGTGGACTGCATCCCCGGAATAAAGGGCGTGATAATGGGCTCTCTTGCTGGATGGTATCCGGGAATAACCGCAACAGCGGGTGCAACGTTATCTTCGGTATTCCTGCCGGAGAACAAACCCGAGAGGTTCATATCGATAGTCGCTTCGATAGGGACTGTAACCTCGGTGTTCTCGCTTGTTACGCTCTCCGTTTCCGGCAGCGGAAGATCGGGCACTGTTCTGGTTATCAGAGAAATTATCGGAGACAGTGTGATGGGATTCTGCTCCCCCGAATTCCTGCTGCTGCTTTTCTGTTCCGCACTTTCGTCATTCCTCGGCTATCATATAACAATATCGTCAGGCAGGGTAATGAGCAAAATAGCCGACAGATTGGACAAGAACCTCATGAATCGGGCAGTCATATGCTTCGTGATTTTTTTGGTAATTCTGATGACTGGTCCCGTCGGAATACTTGTACTGACTGCTTCAGTAATTATCGGGATGATTCCCTCCGATATCGGCATGGACAGAATACCGCTTGCCGGATGTCTGATGTTCCCTGTCCTTGTACACGGGATACTGGAACAAATATCCTAATATGTGTCACACCTACACCGGCAGGAGAACTATGTCCAAGGCCGTCTCCGGAAGAAAAAACATCGTATTGGTGCTGACGGTTGTTGCTTTTGCCGCTCTCATGGACGGTCTGGACGGCAGTATCGTGAATGTTGCCCTGCCGATAATGGCTAAGGACTTCGATACGGATGCGGGAACGATTGCCTGGATCTCCGTGATGTATTTTGTTATGCTGGCCGGCCTCCTGATAACTTTTGCAAAAATCGCAAAGAACGGTCCGATCAAAAAAGTGCTTCTGGCAGGTCTTATAATTTTCACCGTCAGCTCCCTCTTATGCGGAATCTCGGTGAATTTCCACATGCTTTTTGCGTTCAGATTGACCCAGGGCATAGGGGCGGCTATGATGGGTGCCGCTGTACCTATGACCTGTGTAAAATATCTTCCGGCATCGAATCTCGGACTCGGCATCGGTGTCCTTACTCTCGGCTGTTCGATCGGCTTCGCGCTCGGTCCGGTCATCGGCGGAATAATCACGGATCTTGTATCGTGGCATTGGATATTCTTTATTAACATTCCTCTGGGGCTGATTATCATACCGCTGGTCATAAGAGCCATTCCTGGAGATGACAGATACAGCGGCGGACATTTTGATACTGCGGGGGCGGTCTTGCTGTTCTCTTCTATAATATGCGGCGTACTGGCCATTGAACGGGCACCCCATGCGAACGATATCATGCCGGCGATCCTTTCGGCGATCGGGTGCGCTGTCCTTCTGTCCGCTTTCATCGGAACAGAACTCAAAAAACCGGATCCTTTGCTGAACCTGCACATATTCAGGCATTGGAAATTCAACTCTGTACTTATGGCATATACACTGTCGAATCTGACCTACATGGGTCTGCTTTACCTGCTGCCGTTCTACATGTATATCTGCATGGGTTTCTCTTCTATGGTCAGCGGGATGTACATATTGATATCTCCGCTGCTGACTCTCATCTTGTGTATTCCGATATCAAAATGGTCGGATCGCACTCAGCGCAGATCTTTCTCTGTCGCGGCCTGCGGGATACTGACTGTGGGATGTCTGATGATGACGTTCGCGTTCCGCGAAATGCACACACTGCCGCTGATTGTTACGCTGGTCTGTATGGGCCTTATGTGGGCTTTATGCGGCGGTCCGATGGGAAGCCGTATCATAGAGAATGTCAAAGACGAGAGCAGAGAGATGGGTTCCTCCGTCATGAATGAGTTCATCTATCTGGGAGGAACGGTGGGGACGGCAATGTTTGCCATGCTTTTCACGGTCGGGTCCAAAGCCGGAAACATAAGTCTGTCCGATCTTCCGCCGGATATATTCCTCGACGGCTTGGTGTTTTCCGCAGCGATTGCGACGGTAATATCCGCCATTACGGTTGTCCTGTCGTTCATTGTTCGGGACCCGGCGAAATCCGGGGCCTGAAACAATCATCAAGCCTTGCATTCGCCGATGACATGAATTTCTCATTGCTGACCAGAAATCTCTCGTGTCTCCCGGACCCTATCTCACCTGCGGAGTCCCGGACCCTCACATCGAATAATATTTTCGATCTATCGACACTCACAACCTCAACCCTGCATCTGACCTCGGAACCCACCGCTGACGGTGCGGAATGCTTTATTTCGAGCAGTGTGCCGACCGTACTTTCACCTTCCCGGAGAAGAGGCATCAGACATTCCGATGCCGTTTTCTCGATCAGAAGGATCATCGCGGGTGTAGCGAATACCGGAAGAACTCCGCTGCCCCATGCCGCCGCAGTGTCTCCGCATGTTACCTTTATCTCCCCTTCTCCAATGATTCCTTCTGATATCATGACGGACAAATCGTGCCAGAAATATTAATCAATTGGGCTGTTCCAAGACATATTATTTAACGGAAGAACCATTCGGGTTTTTATGGGGTTAGAAGACGATCTCTATTCCGAACTCGTGGAACTGAGAGACCGGATAAGGGAGGACCGCACGCATTCGACAGGGAGAATCCCTACCGTATGTTCAGACGAAGCACTTAACGAAATGGCACAGAGAGTCCCGACGAAAGCAGATGATTTTGCCGCGATCTCCGGTGTCGGCCAAAGGTTCGTGGAACTGTACGGTGACGAGTTCCTCTCTGTGACCAAGAAGTATGCTGTCACCGCGGCAAGGGGGTCCAATATGGACGCCGATGTCGCTCAGACACTTCAGGAACTCCAGAAGAAGCTCACCAACATCAGCAGAAACAACCGTCTCCTGTACCAGGGGAAGCTGTACAGAAAGAATGCTTTTGACCTGATGTCAATACCCGACCTTGACCTGATGGGTCTGCTGTTCGGAAGGAAGAAATCACTAAAATTATGCGAATCGGCAAAAAGTGCCGAAGGCCTCCGCACATTCAAACACCTGACCGAGCTTATAAGAGAAGTCAACAGGGATCTGAGAGATAAGGGTCAGTATGACCTGTATGTGGGGTATCCTTTCGGCGAAGGCAGGTTACCCGGTGAGGACTTCGATATCCGCGCCCCGCTTGCCCTGTTCCCTGTAATACTCGACAAGGATGCAAGGAGCATCTCGATCAGGCTCGACGATTCCAGAGATGTCGTCTACAATAATTCTCTGCTGCTTGCGTTCATAAAATTCAGCGGAAAGAACCGCCTTCTCCCCAACAACGTGATAGAGGACTGCAGCGGCGAGACATTCATGAGCGATCTCGTGGCATTTTACGACGAACAGGGGTTCCCGCTGAAAGCATCATACGGCCATCCGCTGCCCTTCACAGACTACAAAGCCGGAGAGTTCCCCAAGTATCTTCCCGGCGATATACACATGGTCCAAAACATCGTCCTCGGGAAATATCCAACATACTCAAGCTACATCCAGAAAGATTTCGACGAGCTTCTGGCCGGCAGGGAGATCAACGCTGTCCTCTCGGATCTCATCAAAGACCTCAACTCCGGAGATTTTTATTCGGATATGCCGAGTCCGCTGTCCCTCCCTGCTCTGAGAGAGAAGGGACTCGAGGCCTCGGAGGCCGATATCGCGTACATAAATGCCCTGAACAGTGCCCAGGAAAACGTCATCACCGCAGTGAACAAAGAGGATGAACTCGTGGTGCAGGGTCCCCCCGGAACCGGTAAGTCACAGGTGATAACCGGGCTGATCACATCCGCCATCAACAGCAGCAAAACCGTTATGATGGTATCTGAGAAAAAGACCGCACTGGATGTTGTCTATTCGAGGCTGGGTACCCTATCCAAATACTGTCTGATGATCGATGATGTCGGAAATAAGGACCTTTTCTATCAGCAGCTCGCACAAATGCTGGAAGCGGGATACCCGCGCACCGGTTCCGATCTTAAGGCACTGTCTGAGAGCATAGACAAGGATGTCGGCGTGCTGTCGAACATAGCTGACACCATGTACAGCCCCGGAGGCTTCGGAATAGAGCCTTATAAACTGTACTCGATGGACAGATGGCTCGACCTTGAAGACAAGATGGATTTCGAGAGATACAAAACTATCAAAGCCTCGGTTTCCGCAAAGATGCTTGATCTGAAATACAATGACGTGAAAGAACTGAACCGGAAGTTCGGGGACAGAGTTCTGATGACAAATTTTAATGAATACTGCGAGTGCATCGACAGGACACCGTTGTTCACCCTTATGAAACCGGATCTATCCGAGTATAACATAGGCGAGATGAAAGCCGACCTCATGAACCTTGAGAAACAGATGATGGAATGGAGAAGCAAAGGATTCATGTCGAGAATGTTCTCCAAAGGCAAGGTCAGCAGAGAAGCCACCCTGATGCTCGATAAGTACTTCAGCAAATACGACGAAAGAACGATCCAAACTGTCCTTGACGACCCCACGGGGGTAATAAAGGCATTGGATGATTATGACCTGTACTCGTCGCGTGCGACAGTCTACGACAGACTGAACGAACGCGAACGCATCTACGGGAGGAATCTGATTGTACTGTCCAAAGAATCCGGCCGGCCCTTCGCCGAAAGCAACGATATGATTATCAAATACATACTGAACCACCACCTGCAGAAATTCGATGCAGATCACAAGGCCCTGATGCAAGACATACAGGATTTTGACAGCATAGTCTCGGACATGGACCGGAAGATCAACGAGAAAAAGAAGCTGACCAGGGACCGCGTGGAGGAGGTACTTCAGGATGATCTCCGGTATATCACGGAATCCAAGCGCCGCGGCGATATCGTGAGGATAATAGAGAACAAGAGAAAATGGAGCCTTAACAAGTTCATAAACCGCTACAGTTACGAACTGTTCAAAGGAGTGAAGATCTGGCTTCTCACTCCCGAGGTAGTCTCTGAGATAATGCCTCTTGAGATGGGATTGTTCGATCTTGTGATATTTGACGAGGCATCGCAGATGTATGTCGAAAAGGGGATACCTTCAATCTACCGTGCGAAGAAAGTCGTCATCGCAGGAGACCACAAACAGCTGCGCCCGTCAAATCTCGGTTCCGGGCGCATAGAGTACGGCAACGACGACGATTACGATGCCGAAGAGGATGAGAACTCTGCCGTGCTTGAAGAGGAGAGCCTGCTCGACCTTGCAAGGACCCGCTACGACAACATCCTGCTCAATTTCCATTACCGCTCGAAATACGAAGAGCTTATAGCATTCTCCAACTACGCATTCTACGGAGGCAGACTGTATGTCTCACCGAACGTGGTTCAGCCGGGAAGACCCCCTATCGAGGTGCACAAGGTCTCCGGAGAATGGGAAAACCGAGCCAATGTCAAAGAGGCCAGGAAGATAGTCGAACTGCTGAAAGAATTCTTCGAAACAAGAGAGGAGAACGAAACGGTGGGAATAATTTCATTCAATGTCTCCCAGAGGGATCTGATCAACGATCTTATCGATGATGAATCCGCAAAAGACCCCGAGTTCGGCAAAGCGGTAAACCGGGAAATGATAAGATTCGACAGCGGAGAGGATGTCGGTCTTTTCATAAAAAACATCGAAAGTGTGCAGGGCGATGAACGAGATGTTATCATGTTCTCCGTGGGTTATGCCAAGAACAGAGACGGAAAACTCATGCAGAGATTCGGATGGCTTAACAACAAAGGCGGAGAGAACCGTCTCAATGTTGCCATCAGCCGTGCCAAAAAGAAGATTCATATTGTGTCTTCGTTCGATCCGGAAGAACTTCTGGTGGAAAATTCGAAGAATGACGGTCCCAAAATACTGAAGAAATACCTGCAGTATGCAGAGGCTGTGAGCAACGAAAACAAGGAACTCGCCGAAAGCATACTGCATTCGTTCGGAGACAGCAAACGGAGATCGCCGCGGCCCGTCCCCGGCGTATCATTGATAACAGACAGAGTATACAGTGCACTCGTCAGAAAGGGATACAGCGTGGAAAAAGATGTGGGTATCGGCGGATACCAGATCGATCTCGCGATCAAACAGGACGGGAGGTACATACTCGGAATAGAATGCGACAGCCACATCTATGAAATGTCTGACTCCACAAGAGAAAGGGACTACCACAGACAGAAATATCTTGAATCCAGGGGCTGGCACATACACAGAGTGTGGACTCCGGGAATGTGGAAAGATCCTCAAAGAGAGATAAACAATATCGTGAAGGCCATTGAGCGCATAGAATCCTGATTACCTTTCGGCGAGTTTTGCTCTTTTCACGACAAGATTTCCGCTGTTTTTAATCCAGTCTTTTTCGTATTCCGTTATCAGAACAGGCACGCTGTGCATCGGGGAATCCAATGTCATGGACTCGTATTCTCCGCCTTCGCCTATGACGCTGATGCCGTATGTTTCTCTGATAATTCTGAGATCTTCTGCGGCCTTTTGATCCAGATCTCTTCCGAGCCATGATTCGTCGAGACCTTCGGCGTAACATCCCACTATAATGGATTTTATGCCTGATGCCAGTATCTCATCCAGTATCATGTCCTGATTTTTCCTCCAAAGCGGTGCGATCACCTTCAGGTCCAGTTCGCCGCAGACCGCATTCATACGGTCCCACTGATAGTCAGACCACACGGCCCCGGCGATCACCCCCTCGACATCCAGGCTGCACAGCGCGTCTTTCAGACCTTTAAGGTCATCTTCCTCCGAGCCACAAGTTTCGGCGGTGAACAGTTCCATTCCGAGAGACTCTGCCATCAGCGGAACGATGTTTATGTTCGGTACATGAAATATCCACGATTCGTTCTTTTTCGGAACTATGCTAACAAGATACGGAACATCGTGCCCCATCTGTTTTGCCAGATACAGTGCGAAAGTCGAATCCTTACCTCCGGAGTACAGGGCTGCCAGGCGCATTCGGACGGTGATTGCGTCGGAGTAATTTAACTTTGCATCACACAGCATACGCGGGCGGCATCTCAGCACCGAACTGTGTTCGGTGAGTGTCAGTTTCTTCTTTTCGGCCGGTGTACAGAATGATAAGGAACAGACGGAGAGGCTGTGAACAGATGAAGGATCAGGATTCCTCACAGATTATTTTCGATTCGACGGAACGGGTACCGCGCACAGAACGGCAGCATTTGATCAACAAGTCATAGAAATTGCGAAACTACCGAAGAATATGCAGATTCCTCTGCCATTATTGTGCGTAAGATATCTGTCATCTTCCGAATTTCTCATATGTTTCCGATACGGCTGATCATATTCTTCGGAAGAGAATCTTTCGCAATACGGAAATGCATGAAGTGAAGAAACTGCTAAAAGAAATACCCTTAGTGAGAAGAGAAAGGGGAAGGGAAAAAGAAAGAAGAGAGACCGCCGCGGATGCGGACGGTCTCATGTTTGTGTTTAGGAAAGGGTTTGGTTGGATTCACGGCTGTGTTTCTCTTTACGGTCAGCTTTTCCTGCGTTTGATTATTGCGTTTCCTGCTGCAGCCGCCGCAATGCATATGATGAACGCTGCGACTGCGAGAACCGGAATCCAGTACGGTATACCGTCGGAGGAGTCTCCGGCTGAATTGTTTCCGTCTCCGGATCCTTCGCCGTTACCGCTGCTGTTTCCGGAACCGTTACCGTCTCCGTCCGGATCGCTTATGCTGTACGGAGAGACTGTTACGGTTACGTTAAGGTTAGAGTGTATGTTCTCTATAACGTAGGAACCGTCTCCCTGTGCTGTAAGATATGCTATTCCGTTTA
>JAIRYF010000018.1 GCA_031267895.1 Candidatus Methanoplasma glyptotermitis | reverse complement strand
CACAGGGAGACGGTTCCTACGTTATATCGGAAATACATTCGAACGTGAAAGTATCCGTAACAGTCTCTCCGTACAGCATAAGCGATCCGGACGGAGACGGTAACGGTTCCGGAAACAGCAGCGGTAACGGCGAAGGATCCGGAGACGGAAACAATTCAGCCGGAGACTCCGCTGACAGCGGTATACCTCTTTGGATCCCGATACTCATAGTTGGAGTGTTCCTCCTTGCTCTCCTGATATTGGTCCTGATCGCCAGACACAGGAAGGGCTGATCGGAAAACAGTATTCCGTGTCCCGAACACAAACATAAACAAGAGATACCGCCACGGATGCGGCGGTATCCCTTCCCTTCCCTTTCTTCTGATTATCTCTCATTCTCTGTTCTTTGTTCTCCCTTCGCACTGGTATTTCCGCGGTCCGATGTGTTCTCTTCCAAAGAAAACAGATCCGCAGCAATAGGTTCCGAAATCCAAATGCACAGGAATACCGGATCCGCCGCATACGGCAGCGGCAGGTCCGCACAGACAATCATAATCTTAATTCAATCACAGTGCGGAAGAATAAGCCGGGGCTTGCGGGATGCGGTTGCGGAACGTCAACTTATTAATACCCCCTCACAATTGGAGTACCAAGCCTCGCCGCCTGTGTAGTGATCGGAGAATCAAGATATGGCAAGAATGCACGCAAGAAGAAAGGGCAAGTCCAGTTCGAAACGCCCGATGACAGCCGAAAACCCCGAGTGGGTGCCCATCTCGGCCGCCGAAATAGAGGAACTCGTTGTGAAGTTCACCGAGCACGGATATACGTCCGCCAGGACCGGACTCGTGCTCAGAGATCAGTACGGTGTCCCGGATGTCAGACTGGCGACGGGAAAGACCGTGACCGAAATAATGAAAGAAAAGGGAGTCATGCCGAATCTTCCCGAAGATCTTTCGAATCTTATGAGAAGGGCAATCTCTCTCAATGTTCACGTAAAGAACAACAGAGGAGATGTTTCCAATCGGAGAGGACTCGATCTGATCGAGGCAAGAATCAGAAGACTGGAACGTTATTACAAAAAGAACGGCATCCTCCCCAAAAACTGGAAGTACTCTCTCGCAAACGCAGAGATAATGCTTAAATGAGGAGTCATATGGACGGCACCGTCCTCCCTTCCAAACTGCTTACAACATTATCCAGGGCCGCCGATGTCGTCCGCGGCCACGATTTCATTCAGGTTTATTCCCATTATGATGCCGACGGGATATCATCTGCGTCAATAATAGCAAAGACGCTTCTCAGGATCGGAAAGGAGTTCCGAGTGACTCTCTTCACAAGTCTTAACGACCCAAATATGGATGTGATACGGAACACTCCTTCCGAGTGTATAATCATCTCGGACTTGGGAGCATCGTACATAGAACAGCTGGATGCTCTGGGATGCGACGTGATTGTACTGGACCACCACACCGCGGAGCGGCAGGCAGAAAGAATATGCTATGCAAACCCCCACCTGTACGGAATAGACGGAATGACATCCGGCTGCGGTGCGACGATGTCGTTTCTGTTCTCGATCGCTGTAGATGAGAAGAACTGGGATTTGGTGCAGGTCGCATTCGCCGGCATCACGGGAGACAGGCAGCACGTAAACGGTATGAAGGGTCTGAACACCTATCTTTACGAAGGGGCGGTTGAAAGGGGATACATAAAGGCCGCAGAAGGCTCGCTTATACCCGAAGGACAGCTGGTATCAGAATTGTATCTGTCGACCGATCCGTATATATCGGGAGTAAGCGGAAATGCAGAGGGTGTTGCGGAACTGCTTGACTCTGTTGGAATCGGGAAGGAAAAATACTCCAAAGACCTCACAGAGAATGAGAGAAGGAAGCTCTCGTCGATCATCGCACTGAAACTGACTGAGCAGGGAACATCAATGCAGGCGATGTTCGAACTCTCCCGCATCAAATATCGGCTTAGTGATTGGAATACGGATGCGGAAACATTGGGATCCCTGCTGAACGGATGCGGCCGTCTCGGTCTAGGAGGGATAGGAGTATCGGCGGGGATGGGAGACGCGAACAGTCTCTCAGAGGCAGAGAAACTCGGGAATGCCTCGCGGTCCCGGATAACCGAGGGTATGCTGTCTTTGCAGAGATCGGGCCTCAGCGAGATGAAGAATATTCAGTGGTTTGATAGTTCCGAGATAGGGTTCACAGGGATGATATGCGGGATCGCTATGCAGTTCATGGGCGATCCTTCAAAGCCGACCATCGGAATAAACAGCTCGGAAGACACCGCCAAGATATCAGGCAGAGCTACGGATGCTCTTTTGGAAAAAGGGATCGATCTTTCGGCAGCTCTTAAAAAGGCATGCGCCTCCGTCGGCGGAACCGGCGGGGGGCACAGAATAGCCAGCGGAGGATCGTGTCCCGCAGACAGGGCAGAAGAACTTCTTTCAAACCTTGATGCGATAATAGGAGAACAGCTCCGCGGATGATGCCGCAGCGTCCGCATTATCTCCAGACGGCCTCCACTTCGTCCGTCCTGAATCTCTGTCTGACGGCTGTGTCTCCGATACTCATCCTTATTCCCGAATTATACATTATGTTTCCGAGCCAAGCTATCATTGCACCGTTGTCCGCGCAGAGCTTCCGGTCCGGGACAAACATCTTGGCACCGCGATCCTCAGCCATGATTCTGACCATCTCCTGCAGACGCAGATTCTGAGCAACGCCGCCGCCGAGAAGGACTTCACTTTTGCCTATGTGTGCCATCGCCCTCTCCGTGACCTCGGTCAGCATGGAGAATGCTGTCTCCTGCACCGAATATGCGATATCCTCGGGCCGATAGCCTTTCTTCTTCAGGGCCAGAGCGGCAGTCATAATTCCGGAGAAAGCTACATCCATCCCCTTGACAGAGTAGGGCAGGTTCAGAAGTCTGTCTCCTTCCTTTGCAAGCTTCTCGATCGCAGGCCCTGCATAGAACCCCAGACCCAGCTCGCGGCCCAGTTTGTCCAGCATGTTCCCTATGCCGATATCCTGGGTCTCTCCGAATATACGGTACCTTCCTTCGGAATATGCGATCACCTGTGTGTTCCCCCCAGAAGCGTACAGCAGGGCAGGGTCATCGCATCCTGTCGTCGCGTTTCCGATCTCGATGTGCGCGATGCAGTGGTTCACGCCCATGATGGGGATATTCAATCTTGATGAGAGAGCCCGCGCGGCTGTGGCTGCCACTCTCAGACACGGACCCAATCCCGGTCCCATCGAAAATGAGACCAGGTTGATATCTTTCAGAGTTATTCCCGCTTCTTCCGCTGCTCTGCCGATTGCTGAAGCGACAACATCGGAGTGATGGTTCGCTGCCTCCCTCGGATGCAATCCTCCCTCCGGCGGCATGAACATATCGATAACATTGGCTATCACTTTCCTGTCAGAATCAACCACGCCTACTCCGAGCGTGTGTGCCGTTCCTTCGATACCTAGCGTTATCATCGTGCGAACCCGATAACGCATTCATGTTCTTTATCTTTCATCTCCGGCCCCGCGGAAATCCTCGGGAGACACAGTCTTCCACAGCCGAATCCCAATCCCGGATACGAAACAGGCGGTCGGCACAGGCAGGAAGTCAGCTATTGTTTCCGGTGCCGCTGAAACTCTCTGCATCAAGGGAGAAATGCACAGCTCTGTATGAATGGGTCAGAGAACCCAGGGAGACAATATCGGCACATCCCGCAAAATCAAGGACATTGTCTGCAGTTATGTTGCCGGAGGCTTCAATCAGCACGTCTTTGTTTACAGCCCTTGCTTTTTCCATCAGATTTCTGGTATCCTCGGGAGACATGTGATCTGCCATGATTATGTTCACACCTTTTTTTGCGGCAAGGATCCCGTCGCTTATATTCGTCACCTCTGTCTCCACGGTTATGCCTTCCGGCACATTTCCGATCAAGTCCAGGACATTTCCGATACCGCCGCAGGCAGCGATGTGGTTGTCTTTTATCATGACCATGTCGTAGAGTCCGGACCTGTGGGGCCAGCCTCCTCCCAGGGCAACGGCCTTCTTCTCGAAGTACCTGAATCCCGGAGTGGTCTTCCGTGTACCGGCAACCACCAAGTCCGGATCTTTCGGTCTGACTCTGCTTATGACGGAATCGGTCATTGTGGCGATCCCGCTCATCCTCATGATAAAGTTGAGTGCAACCCTCTCACCGGTCAGGATTCCTCTCAGGGGACCCTCGACGGCCATGACTGCCGTGTCCCTGCGTACTCTGTCCCCGTCACACACCAGCGGTTTGGATCTCACGTTCAGCAACCCGAATATCCCGGCAGCCTCTTCCAGCCCGGCGACGATACAGTCTTCCTCGCAGATTATGCATGCTTTTCCTTTGGTATCGGGAACGAATATATTCGCTGTAATGTCCCCTGATCCGATGTCTTCGTCCAGGAACGGTTTGAGATCCATCTTATACATCCAATTCGAATTCCTTTCCCAGCACCGGAAGGATGACATTGTAATCCTCAAGATCCGGAAGGAACAGCTCCCTCGTTTCGGAGTGCATTATTACTATGTTTTCGGGATCGCATTTCCTTGCGAATTCCACTATTTCATCGTGGCCGGCATGTGCCGAGAAATCATACTTCCTGACTTCGCACTCGATCTTTACAGACTCCCCGTCGAGAATTATACTGCCGGTATCGAGGAGGAGCCTTCCGTTCGTGTCTTCTGCCTGATATCCGACCAGGAGTATTGCATTTTTGGGGTTGTTTCCAAGTGCCCTCAGATACCCGAGTACCGGACCTCCGTCGAGCATTCCTCCGGTGGTGACAATTATCTGGCCTTTGGAAGCGTACTTTCTCATGTTCGAGCCTTTGACCTCCCTGAAGCTCTTCTTTGCCGAGCGCATGGACTTGGGGTCTCTGAGATATTCGGAGTAATTCAGGAAAAGACCTGTGACAGACCTGCCCATTCCGTCGACCCACATCTCGTATCCCAGATTCTTGAGAATGATCATTATCTCCTGCGTTCTGCCTACGGCAAAACAGGGGATGATCGCCGTTCCGCCTCTGTCGATGACCTCATCTATCTTTGCTATGAGTGCCTCAATGGTTTCTTCTCTTGAGGGATGGTTCCTGCCCCCGTAGGTCCCCTCAATTATCAGGTTCTTACATTTGACAGGTTTGGCACCGAGAACCAATCTCTGATTTTCTGTGTGCAGGTCGCCGGTGTAAAGTGTGCTGTTGTCGCTTTTGAACTCGAACATCGTCGCACCCGGCACATGGCCGGCCGAATGGAGAGTGATATCTGTCTTCCCCAGCTCTATGGTATCTTTAAATCTGAAAGGGACGACGAGGTCCATGGTCTTTTCAACATCTGCCGCGGTGTAAGGTTCATTGTATCCTTCTGCCTTTGCAATCTTCAGGCTGTCGTAGAGCATGAGTTCCGATATCTCTGCGGAGAGAGGGGTTGTGAAAACCTCGCAGTTGTCTCTTCCGCACACGGCCGGAATCATGCCGCAGTGATCGAGATGGCAGTGCGTAAGGAACATGTGGTCCACTTTCTGCGGAATCAGCGGATACTCCGGCGGTTTTGTGGGACTCATGCCGTACTCAACGAGCATGGTCTTTCCGTCTCCTTCTATTGTCATCCCCATGCGTCCGACTATGTCGGCACCGCCCAGAAATCTGAATTTCATAATCATTTGATGTATCTCCTTTTTGAATGCCTTCGCGGGAAGGACTTGTGTGAAATGGGGCTGCGTTGCAGCACCCTTCGACTGTGATTGGTTATGCCATCGTGCGTGACATCGGCGTATCATTCAGGTTATTTGCTATGCATATATCTAGTTTCCTAAAGCGTGGGTATGTTTGCGAAAAGCTCCTTTCCTATGCGAAACTACTAAAATGAGTATGCTGGTATCTGTGGTTATGGCAACAGCTTCAGTAAATGAGAGAATCACAGGCGGGATGGGCATAGCTGCCGTCATAGTGTTCGCGGCAGCAATGTTCGCAGCCGCCTCTGTAAAAAGTGACTTCAGTTTCGGAAGCGGCACCCTGGGCGATCTGACAGGGGAGACTATTTTCGTCATCGGCTGCGTCATATCCGGTGCAGTCGGTGTAGGGTTCAGTCTGCTGATGACATTCAGAAAAGCGGAATCCAAAGTGTTCATAGGAAAGGTCCGCGGTGTTCTGATGGCACTTTCGGGTGTGGCACTGATACTGCTTGGGCTGACCCACGGCAGCACTTGGACTGTTTATCTGTTTGTAGCACTGATATCGTTGTCAGCAGTGTCAGACACGTTCTACAATTGGGTTTCAGAACAGAAAGCAATGACGCTGCTGTCTCTGTTTTACACACTGGTCATAGTGCTGACCGGGGTGCTCGGTAAGACCAGTGACAATCATGCGATAGGATTTTTGTTTGCTGTGTTTGTTTCCTTTTGGGTGCTGTTCGTGGCCATATTGAGATTTATTCCGGCCGCGGAAGCCGGTTCGGGGGCCGGAAATAGCAGGAAAACCGAAAAAGATACGAACTTATCCGCACCGGGATGCTCGGTCAGGGAGGAAGGAGCCGCTGTGCCGAAGAAGCATGTGACGGTGGCGGAAAAGGCGGTGCGCGGAGGAGTATGCATGACCGAGTCCAAACCGGATGATAAAGGGACAGCAGGCGGCACGGAAACATTCGGCGCGGCCGAGTCCAAACCGGAGGACAAAGAAGAACTGCCTAAACTCAAAGTCATGAGTTCGAGGGAGGCGGCAGCTGCAAGAGACTCTGCCCGCAAGAAAGACGGGTCCGAAGTCTCGCCTGAATTGGTTGCAGGGGCTGCGGTGTACGGGACAGAGTCCGCAGAGGACGAAGATTCCGGGACCTTTGAGGATACTCCTGATGCACTGCTGAGGAGAGCCACATGGAACAAAGGACTCAGATGCAGGAGGGATTACGGCGAATATCAGATCCCTATCGCTTTCGTCAAAGCAAAGGTTGCTGTTTATGTCCTCTCCGAGGCGAGGGATATACCCGACGAGGATATGATCAAGACTGAGGGATGGACAATATTCCGTTATTTGGAGAGCGAAATAACCGATGGCAAAGAGCAGGCGGAAGAGATAGTCAAGGCCGTTAAGGAGAACCTTAAGGCAGAGCGTGCAACCAAAAAGAGAAAAGCCAAGAAATAATCCTTTCCCTAAACAATTTACAGTCATTTCTTATTTTTGATTTCTTCGGAGCCCGTCGGACCCGTGAAACAGTCCCGCTTTCTGGCGGTTCCGGTACGGCAGGTTCTGCAGTACCGCATCATCCGAGTCTGGAATATTTTCAATGTTTCGGACAATCCGATTGATACTCTTTGTTTTTAACCTCGGCACACGGAATGAGAGAACAGCGATCCTTTTCTCTGATGCGGTTCCCGGCCGCAGTTCCCGTTTGATTTTTGCAGCAGGGACATACGGCATGCCGAAGCTCAATCTCTAAGTCACTGCGGATGCCCTCGGCTCGGGGATATCCTGCCGCTAAGCCCCGTACAACGATAACGCATCCGAATACGATGTTGTATCTGCTTCCTGCGGCATACCAATTGCATCGGGACACATCCATGCCGACTATTATCAGAGAGGAATCGGAGCTTGCGCCGTTTCACGAAAAAGTAAAAATGGGAAAAGAATCGACAGACCATGGGACACAGAGATTCTTGCTGTCATACAGGCACCAGCCGCCCGGCACACGCAACATCCATGCCGGAGGGTTGTGTGTTTAGGTTTCTGTTTTTTTGTGCCGAGTTTCCGTCATTTTCTGGTTCACCCCCTCCATTCTTCATGGTCCCGCATAGGGTGGATACAGCGTAGATTATGATGCAGACCGAAACATGGGCCAGGACAGCAGTGAAAGCCGAATATGCAGCATACTCTTTATTTTGCGCGACTGAAGCTTCAAACTCTTGCATCTGTCTGGCCAGAGTCTGAGTCGTAATCTATATGATATACATACTTTACTTATATGATGCAGAAGATGTAGCATGTGCACCGTGAAATGCGGTGATGAATTTGATAAGGAGCAAAATTTTTATGGCAATCAAACAGATGAAAGGAGTAACCCCTTCCGCGAAACTGCGCAGGCATGAGGGGGGGGGGGGAAGTGTATCCCAAAGAGCACCGTCCGGGCGAGATACGGAGTGCTGTGTCTCGTTTTGGTGATAACTGCCGCGGTGCTGTGTCTCTTTCCTCCGACGTTGACGGACAGCACATCGGCGGATATTACAGACAACTATGAAATCACGGGCGGCGCATCCGCCACATGCAGCAGTCTCGCGGATGCTTTCGGTCGTATCAACTTGGATTCCGGCACTGAATTTGTCATTACCGTCAAAAACGGTGATGACACCAATGTATCCTCATTCACTCTTGATGCAGACAAGAACGTAACACTTACTTCTGCAGACGGCAGTATATTCAAACTTACCGTCTCGTCGTCAGTACGGCACGGTTCCGTGAGCGGTAACCTTACACTCAAAAACATAATTCTTGACGGAAACGGCACAGCCGGCGGCATAGAGGTAAAATCAGGCGGCAGTCTTACTATGAACAACGG
>JAIRYF010000053.1 GCA_031267895.1 Candidatus Methanoplasma glyptotermitis | reverse complement strand
ATTATTGCTTCGTTACAGAATTTGACAGTTACTTACGCTTACGATAACAAACACTCTCTCAGACGTATCTATTCCAACTTCGAACCCCTCAATTCACTCATTCTGAAGGATACGGCGGTCGTTTCCCCGTTCTCAGGATGAAAGCCCCCTCCGGACACAGAAAACGTCGCCGAAAAGCGAGCCTGAAAGACCCTCTCCGCAGCGTAAGCTCTCCCGAACATCAACTGTCAAATTTTCCCAATAACGAAATCAACTGTCGAGCTCAGGCTTTTAGTTTTCGCCAGCGTCCGCTCCGAACCCTGAGAACATCAGATCGAGAACGCTGCACTATACCGGTAACTGTCAACTCAAGTTTCAAAGAATCAGGATTTCGCAGAAGCAGGCTCTGATATTCGGGCATGCAGGATATTAATCGGCACATCCCGCGCTGAACAGAATACAGCTTCTTATACGGTCTTGATCAGCAATATTCCCCATGCCGGCCGAACGGGGAACCCCGCGTTCCCCGAATCATTTCCTTACGCCGACGTGATGCACATGGCCGGTGGCCTGCGATGCCATGGTCAGTTTACACCTGAGCACACCTTTTATTGCGGATATGTCATTGGCGAGCGACTTAAGCTGCCCGAGTTCTCCTTCAACGATAAGAACCTCCATGCACCGGTCATGGTCGAGATGCACATGGATGGATGTGTTGATATTCTGCATTTTCCCGTGCTGAAGTTCGGTCAGTTTCTCCCCCAGACTCGTTGTATGATGATCGTATATCATTATGATAACGCCGCACATGAATTCTCTGTCATTCTTCCACTCGCTCTCGGCAAGAGAGTCTCGTACGAGGTCTCTTATCGCTTCCGATCTGCTTACGTATCCCTTTTTAGAGATTACTTTGTCAAAATCCTTCAGAAGCTCAGGTTCCAAAGAAACGCCGATGCGGGTTACTCCATCCATGCACACGGATGAATATTCATATTAATAAAAATTGGTTCTGCAGAGCCGGATCAGAAGGAAACAAACCAGTGCAGCGGAAACGGGACGCATACCCGCTGTGTTTATCTTCAAGCAATCCTTACGCCGGCCGATGGCCGACAGCCCCGGAAAATTGGGAGAAGCACTGGACGGTGCGGTAATGGACGCGGTGTCCGGGAAAAATATTGCCGTTGCTTTCTCCGGAGGATTGGATTCGGGAATTGTTGCAGCTATGGCCAAAAAATATGCCAGCAGGGTGACGCTTTATACGGTGGGATCGGAAGGATCGCATGACATCGGGGAGGCCGAACGGTCCGCAGGAGAACTGGGCATGCCGCTGGTGCGCATAATCCTAACAGAGAACGAGGTCGCAGAAGGTCTGGCCGAAATAATCGGCATCACCGGGACTTCGGATATAGTCACGCTGTCTTTCGAACTTCCTCTGTTCTTTGTGTGCAGGAACTGTGCCGAGGATGAGATAATAGGGGGGCAGGGCGCAGACGAACTGTTCGGCGGTTATTTCAAATATATCGGTCTGAACACAGAGGATCTAAGGATGAAGATGGCGGAGGATCTGGACAAACTCAGGAATCTTACGCTCCCGCACGAGAAGAAGGTCGCGGAGCATTTCGGAAAAACAATACATTATCCTTTCCTGAACGATGCTGTGATCAGAATTGCCGAGGATTCTGACTGCCTGTCTGCCGGCACCTCCGATCCTCTGTCCAGGAAACGGGCGGTCAGAGAGGTCTCGGAGGCGATGGGGTATCCCGGTATCGCGGCTAAAGAGAAAAAGGCGGCACAATACGGCTCGGGAACGATGGCCGCGATAAAAAAGATATGCAGGAGCAGAAACATCACATACTCCGAACTGATAGACCGTCTGAGCAGAGGTGCCTTGTGAATGGATGTGCGGGACGCGATGCCGTGGCTGTATTCGTTCTCTGCACGCGGGATAAAGCTCGATCTCGAGAACACGGAGGACCTCCTGAGGAGACTCGGCAACCCCCATCTTTTGATGAAACACGTGCATGTCGGAGGGACAGACGGAAAAGGTTCGATATCCTCGTGCATAGCTTCGATACTGATATCGTCAGGTATCAGAACAGGACTGTACACATCACCTCATATAGTTGATTTTAGAGAACGGATCACTGTAAACGGAGAAAAAATGACAGATTCGGAAACAGAGGAAGTCTTCCGTACCGTGAGAGAAAGTGTCGGCAGGATGGAGGCCGACGGTAAGATTCCCACATTTTTCGAGGTGGCAACCGCGGCGGCATTTCTGTATTTCAGCATAAAGGGAGTGGAATATGCCGTCGTGGAGGTCGGGATGGGGGGAAGACTGGACTCCACCAATGTAATAATTCCGGAGGTCAGCGTGATCGGCAATATAAGTGCGGATCACAGAGAATTCCTGGGGAACACGATAGAGGAAATATCTTTCGAAAAGGCCGGAATAATAAAACCCGGCGTGCCGTGCGTGACGATGAACAAGGATCCGGCATTCGGTGTTTTGAAATCGACGGCAGACAAAATGAAATCGCAGATAATCCGCATAGATCCGGAGGATGTGCGCCTGAATGCGATGTACGAGGACAGGACGGAGTTTACGTATAAGGATGAAAGCTACTCGGTATCCATACCGGGCAGCCGCCAGGCCGACAACGCATCCATGGCGATCGAGGCAGTGTCCAAATTGGAGATAGGGCATACAGAATTCGACGTCAGGAGAGGCCTTGCAGATGTCAGATGGCCTTGCAGGCTTGAAAAGATAGAGGGACTGCCGCTGGTGATCGATGTAACCCACACAGCAGCAGGCTCCGAAGCCCTTGCGGACGATGCAGCGAGGCTGTACGGCAGAGCGGATGTCGTCGTCGGAATGCTGAAGGACAAAGATGCGGAGGCCATGGCCCTGAATCTTTCAGGTATCTCCGGAAAGGTGTTTCTCTCAGGTCTCGGAACGGAGAGGTCATCGGACCCGAAGGTCTTGGAGGAAATATTCAGCACCAGGTTTGCGGACCTGACCGTGTGCGGCAGTGTATCCGATGCAATGGACATTGCGATGGGACCCGGCAGAGACGGCGGGAACATTATATTAGTTACAGGATCATTCCACACGGCAGAGGAGGCGATAGAGTGGCTGGAAAGGACATATCCCGGATATTGGACATACTCTCAAAGGAGTATAACCGAGGGGCATACCCCGGAAGATCGTCGGAAGGTCTGAATCCGGAGTGGGAGCCGGATCCGTTTCATGTCCTGATAGCGACGATACTGTCTCAGAGAACCAGGGATGACAATACAAGAAAGGCATCGGACAATCTGTTTGGAAGATATAACTCCGTAGAGGAACTGGCAGAGGCCGACAGGGACGAGGTCGCAGTTCTGATACGTCCGGCAGGGTTTCCCGTGCAGAAGTCCGCGGCAATAATAAACTGCTGCAGGATCCTGAGAGACGAGTACGGATGCCGCGTACCCGAGGACACCGACACGCTGCTGACTCTGCCGATGGTCGGAAGGAAAACCGCCGCGTGCGTGAGGTCATATGCCATGGGCATCCCGTCCGTATGCGTCGATACCCATGTGCACAGAATATCCAATCTTATGGGGCTGGTCTGTACTAAGGATCCTTATGAGACGGAGATGGAACTGATGAGGATAACGCCGGA
This sequence comes from Candidatus Methanoplasma glyptotermitis, assembly GCA_031267895.1. Taxonomy (GTDB): domain Archaea; phylum Thermoplasmatota; class Thermoplasmata; order Methanomassiliicoccales; family Methanomethylophilaceae; genus Methanoplasma; species Methanoplasma glyptotermitis. The sequence continues at coordinate 22,630 of JAIRYF010000053.1, read as the reverse complement.
GGACCGGTGGACGGACATAAACAAGTACTTAGTAAGGCATGGCCAGGTTGTATGCCTGCCGAACCGTCCCCGATGCGGAAATTGTTCTGTCGGATATATGTGCGACTTCCGCGGAGATGCCGGAACGGATTGAGTTTATAGCCGAGAGTCAATATACCGTGCGATGCATGAAGTTTCTGCAATGGCTGATCTCATGGCAGCCATTAAGGACGAGCTTAAGAGATATGAGGTCGTCTCGGTGAAAAAAGTTACCCTGACCATAGGCAAACTGACCAATCTAGGAGCCGAACAGATGGAATTTGCGTATGAGATAATGTCGAGAGACTCGATTCTGGAAGGCTCCGAACTGGTGATCGAAGAAGAGGATGTGGAGATCGGATGCGCGGAATGCGGGTACGAGGGGCCGGCAGAGAGTTTCGCTGCGGGAGAAGATACAGACTGCCGGATACCGATTCTTTCGTGTCCAGAATGCAGATCTGCGGTGACCGTGACCGCCGGTATGACCTGCCGTGTCAGATCTGTTGAGATAGAGGAGGCGGACTGATGTTCAAATACAGGGACGAGGGAATGGCAAAGAAGATCCTGTCTGCCATAAAGGATACGGGTACAGAGAGCAGGTTCATGCACGTTTGCGGGACCCATCAGGATACCATAGTCAGATTCGGTCTGGAAGAAATGCTCGCGGATGCGGGTGTGGAGATATGTCAGGGTCCGGGGTGCCCGGTATGCGTTACCACCAGTATGGAGATAGCGGATGCGATAACCATGGCACGCAATGGAGTCACAGTAACGGCTTTTGGCGATATGATGCGTGTACCGACCACGATTGGCTCTCTGTTCGATGCAAAGGCGGACGGTGCCGACGTGAGGATAGTCTATTCAATAGAAGATGCCGTAAAGATGGCATCGGATCAGACGGCACCTCTTGTTTTCGTATCCGTAGGATTCGAGACCACAGCCCCATCCACATGTGTCCCCCTGAAAAAGGGAGGGTTGCCGAAGAACTTCAGCATATACAGCTGCCACAGAATATGTCCGCCCATATTGGAGGCTATATTCGAAATGGGCGAGACAAAGATGAACGGTATGATAATGCCGGGACATGTAGCTGTGATAACAGGCATGGAACCGTTCAGGAAGTTCTCGGAAAAGTACAGAATGCCTCAGGCTGTGGCCGGATTCGAACCGCTGGACATACTTATGGCATCGTATATGCTGGCGAAGCAGATCGAAGAGGGCCGTTCCGAGGCGGAGAATGAATACACAAGGCTCGTCAGGGAGAATGGGAATCCGACGGCAAGGAAATTGATGGAGGATACGTTCATACCGACGGACAGGGAATGGAGGGGCTTCCCGGTAATACCAAAAAGTGCGCTCGTACTCAAATCAGAGTTCGCGGAACACGATGCGACAGTCGTTCACGGGGATATTCTTGCCATGACTCCCGAGGTCGAGTCGGAGGCACAGGGATGCAAATGCGGGGAGGTGCTGAGGGGACTCATTAAATCAGATGAATGTCCTATGTTCGGCACTGCATGCAAACCGATGTGTCCGAAAGGACCATGCATGGTATCCGAGGAAGGCAACTGCAGCATAGCATACAGGTTCTCGGGGAAGAGGATGTGATACTATACCGGACAGGACGAATCTCAAATCAATACTTGTGGTAACGAATGACTCGACGGTGTTTTTGAAGAAGGGACTGGCCACAGCGTTCGAGATGTTCGGCGGCCGCATAGAAGAGATAAAGAAACTCGTGGCGAGACTGGACACCGCCGAGAAAGACGGGAGGAAGCTGTGCGACGTATCGTACGGTGTTATATCAGCAAGATTCGGATTCGTTCCCGGGAACTATGTCATCACCAACTATGATGACGTTATGTCGGGGAAAGAAGATTATGAAGAAGTCCAGAAGGAGAAAGACTTCCTCGGACAGCTGAGCAACGTATCCGTATTTTTTGACAGGATAATCGTCTGCGTTCCGAAGGATATGTTCGCGATGATGCTGGAAGATGAGACATTCCAGCAGGGAAAAGTCATAGCTGTGACGAATCCGGCATTCGAAGAGGAATGTCTGAAGAGGAACTGGATGTTTTTGGAAAGAAAGGGAACCCGTCTGGGAAATGATAATGCAGAAAAGATATTCAGTATAATCGAAAAAGAGTCCTGATCAGAGGGCTTTTTTCTTTGCTTTCAGTCTTTCTTTGTCTTCTTTGGTTACTCTGAACGAGTCCGATATTTTCTGCACGGTTTTGTTTCTTATCTCCGGATTCAGCGATTCGGAGAACAGCAGAGGTTCCGTTTTTTTCGGGTACTTGATATAACAGTACGACAGAGTCCATGCGGCACCCATTTTGTAGTAGTATCCGCTGTTGTAGCTTGTCGTGAGAATCCTTAGAACATCATCTATGTGCTCATCATCCAAAAAGTGGTTCAGCATCATAACCGCAGATATCCTCATTTTGAATTCGTCTCCGGTTTCGATGAGATTCAGACAGTAATCCCACAGGACCTCTCTGTCAGGAGCGGCCTTCACTTTCCAGTCGCCGCAGAATAGGTCGCAGACGGCCCAGTTCCCTATTTCCGGAACGAACTCCTTTGTAAGTTCAAGGCGCTCATCGAAACTCATCTTCGCGTTGGCGATTACGAGAGCCTTAAGCACGCGCTCCTCATGGCAGTCCGTCGGTCTGCTGAGAAATGATCTCCAGTCATCCGCGCAGATTTTCTTGGCGATGTTTCTTATTACGGGCACCCTGACACCCAGTACATCCGCCGTTCCCGGTATGATCCCGGTATGGAACTCCCTGTATCCGGAATCCGCGTTATCCGTCAGTTCTTTTCTGATGTCCATGATATTTCCGTCCCCGCGCTCTCACTGCATTCTGTTTCAGCCAGTCTGTGCTGCCCGTGCTGCTTAAGGAGACGGCTCCGTTGATGTTTTTGATCACTCGTTATTGATCCGCCGTTCTTCCGATTGAGGCAATGCGCGCGCATCATACCATCTTCCGTGAACTGTTATTTTTCGGGTAGTATTTATGTTCTCCCGTTGTATCTGCAGAGCTGTGATAATCTGTGCCAGCCGAAGGACGGACATTCCGGCATTTCATTCCGAATGGCTGATGAACCGTATACGTGACGGATATGCCCTTGTGAGAAACCCTGTCGCGAAGAATGTCGTTCACAGAGTGGACCTGACACAGAATAATGTGGATCTCTTGTTTCTTATGACGAAGGACCCGCGCCCTATGATACCGTTTCTGGACGAACTCGCGGAAAGAGGAATCAGTATGGGATTTCAGATTACCATAACTCCTTACGGCCGCGACGTGGAACCCGGAGTACCGTACAAGGCGGACATAACCGAAGCATTCAGGACCGTATCCCGTGCTATCGGCAGAGAAAGGGTGGTGTGGAGGTATGACCCCATAATACTCGGCGGGAAGTTTGACGCAAAATACCATCAGAGGGAATTCGATGTCTTATGCAAAGAATTGGCCGGATATACCGAAAGGTGCATATTCAGTTTTGTCGAATTTCATGAGAAACTCAGAGAATTTTTCGAAAACGGAACGCTGCGAACCGCCGCGTACGAAGAGGCGTGCGGGATAGGCAGGGTCCTTTCCGAAACGGCCGAAGGTACAGGCATCGAGCTCAGCCTGTGCTGCTCGGAATATGATCTCATGGAATACGGGATAAGGCCGAGAGGATGCATAGACAGGGAAATGATGAGGTCGCTGGGCATCCCGTTCGAAGACATGCGGGTTCCGCTGAGAAGAGGATGCGGATGCGTGAAAAACATCGATATCGGAGAATACGACACATGCGATCATGACTGCATATACTGTTACGCAAACCGCGCCGGTGCCGCAAGAAAACGGAAAACGTACGATGTCTGCGGTGAGATGCTGTTCGATACCCTGAAAGAATCGGACACAGTCACGGAGCTTTCGCCGAGAAAGAACTCAAAGATCACAGACTTCTGAGCCCTCCGCTTCAAGTTCGCGTTTCATCCTTTTCTTTGAGAACAGGACCGAATCCATGAATGCCACCCACAGCACCTCGACGACGATCGATGCAGTTATGGCAACCATCGCATCGCCTATTACCGGCCCGGCAAGAACGCCAGTGCACAGGGCAAGGGCTATTCCTTTGTTTTTGTAAGATGTCATCAGGATATCGGTGACTCTCTGCCGCCATCCGATACCGAATTTCTTCTCTCCGCGTTCCACGACCAGCCCCAGGCCGAAGGACCTCAATGCGGCAACAACAAGGAATGCCGCAAGTATCCATACTCCCGCGCTTCTGAAATTCGCAGAACTGGCCGAGAGCCAAACCAGGAAAAATATGGTGCAGTTAAGGACAACTGCCATTGCAGTCTTGTTCACTTTTACCCAAGTGAAGAATCTGGAAACGATAATCGGTATGCCTATGACCTCGAACACCGTTATTACAAGGCTGCTCATCTCCACATATTTTCCGAGAAGCACCCAAACGACTAAAGGTATCCAAAGGAGTGCGGCGATGTACACATATATGGTGCATCTTGCGGCGTGCACCATGTCCCCCCTTAAAATGAGGGACAGAGGAGCCACGGATGCTGCGAACGGTGTAGCAGCGACGAAAACAAGCCCCCATGAGTATGTATCGTACTCGGGCATCCATGCAGATATTGCCAGAAATCCGGCGATCGGTATCAGAGAGGGGATCACTAGTCCCATCAGTATTCCTCGGATAAGTGCCTTCGGATTCTCTGTCGGACTGAGATTCCTGCTTGGGATTCTGGACAGAGAGATGGTCATCATCACTGCAAGAAACAGGATGGTGAGTTTGCTGCGCATATCTGCGTTCAGCACCCCTGCCATGGAGAAGGTGTCTGTAAGAATTCCGGAGAAATTGGTGACAAGAGACACAATGACAGCCAGACACATCATGAACGCACTGCTGGTCACAAGTTTGGAAACCAGGGACATGGAAGGCGGGAAAGATTGGACCATATATGAAATTTGCCTTGATGGGGGGGGGGGGAAGGACCGTGATCTTTTATTGGCCGGCATTGCGGACAGCAACCTACGATGATAATAACGTAACACCAAGTGCCAAAAGACATAAAACGAGCGGAGATAACAGACAAAGAGCTGAAAAAATCCAACAGACATGCGGTATTTCCTTTGCGAGATTACATGATATCATGTATTACCGGGAGAAATTCAAACTTAAATTGACTGGTGTAAGCCGTTTGTGCACGTTTGGCTGACGGAAAGCCGTTGTTTACGGCTCGAACTCGACACTGCGCCCGAACGTCGATCCTGCCTTCGCTGACATATTTGCGATTTGCACTCCGTGACGTAAGTCCGAGAGGCCTGAAGATTCCCCGCCGTGCGAAAACTCCCACCGCAATCTAAATAGCATGCCACGCAATCCGAGTCCCCGATGGAAGACGTAAAGCCCGTGAGGTCGGGATGGTACAATGCGTTCAGGCCGTGGTCCCTGCACGGTGCGGCTGTCCCGGTTCTGATCGGAGGTGCCGTCTCATACAATGATGGGTACTTCGACTGGTATATTTTTCTGATGGTTCTGGTTTGCGGCTGCCTTCTGCAGTCTGCGGCAAATCTCCTGAACACATACGGCGATTTCGTAAAGGGGACCGATACCGCAGAGAACGAGTCCAGGTCCCCTGAACTGGTAACGGGAATCCTGAAACCGAGGTCCGTTCTTCTGGCCGGGCTGACGTGTCTCGGCATAACCGCCCTGTTTGGAGTCATATTCATATGGTACATAGGCTGGGGAATACTTGCATTCGGTATCCTCGGCATCGCCGGGGCCGGGATGTACACGGTCGGAATATCATACAAATACCACGCGATGGGCCTCGTCAGTGTGTTCTTCATGATGGGGATACTCATGCCTCTGGGCACGTACTATGTGATGTCCGGATCCATATCGTGCGTTGTTCTTCTGATGTCGCTGCCCAATGCGTTCCTTATAACGGCAGTCCTCAGCGGGAATGAGACAAGAGATTACCACGAGGACAGGAAGTCGGGTGTCAGAACTATATCAGGTTTCCTGTCGTACGAAGGGAGTCTCAGAATGTATCTCCTGCTCAACGGTGCAGCCTTCCCGCTGCTGCTGATTCTCATTCTTGCGCAGACTGTCCCATGGACGTGCGGTATTGCGTTCATATCTTTTGCCGACATGTACATTCTGGTTAAGAACGGAAAGAGAGCATCTTCCAGCGAAAACAGCAGCAGACTCCTCGTACCGCTGTCTTTCAGAATGAACTGGCATTTCGGAGTTCTGCTTGTTGCAGGGTATTTAATAGGGCAGTATGCAGTCACGGGGTCTGTTCTATGAATGAAAAGATCAGACCGAACGGCACCCAGTTCGAGGGTAAGGAAGAATATGTCAGGGAGGTCTTCACGGAGATCGCCTCTTATTACGATGAAATGAACGAAATGATGTCGATGGGTATGATAAAGGGCTGGCACAGATTCATGATCAGGAAGGCCGGCGATATTAATGGTAAAAAATGTCTAGACATAGGGACCGGAACGGGGGAGATAGCATTCCTCCTTTCGGAGAATGCCGGCGCAGGCGGTGAGGTTTTCGGGGTGGATATAACTCCGAAGATGCTTGAATACGCAGAGAAAAAGATGAAAGAGAGAAATCTGCCCAAACCCGTGGTTTTCGAGACTGGCGATGCCCTGTCCCTTGTTTTCGGAGATTGTTCTTTTGATATCGTAATGTCAGGATACATGCTGCGCAACGTGACCGATGTGCAGAAAGCTGTCGACGAGATGTACAGGGTCCTGAGACCGGGCGGACGGGCCGTTGTGGCGGAACTGTCGAAACCCAACAATCGTGTGATACGGTTCTTTTATGAACTGTATATGAAGCACAGAGTGTCCAGGCTTGGCAGGAAATATGATAACGGCGAACCTATAGGCGGAAAATATCCGGCTTACGAGTGGCTTACATCCTCGGTGGAAGGGTTCCCGAAGGGCAAAGAAATGACGGAGAAGTTCACGAAAGCAGGATTTGCCGATGCGCGGTATTTCGTCAAATCGATGGGTGCCGTGAACATATATTCCGGAATAAAAAAATGAGCCGAAGCTCATTTTTTATCGAATTTGCTGCTGTAAAACGCAAGGACCGCTTTATACAGAAGATACACGTCTGTCTTTGATGTCACTTCGAACGGCGAGTGCATCGACAGTACCGGAACCCCTATGTCCACGGTGTCGAGGTTGTGCAGAGATATCTCAGATGCAATCGTACCGCCTCCTCCGATGTCCACCTTCCCGAGTTCTCCGACCTGCCACGGTATTCCCGCATCGTCCAGAATGCTTCTGAGGAAGCACATGGTCTCTGCCGACGCGTCGTTGGTAGAGTATTTTCCTCTGCTTCCCGTATATTTGGATACGACGGGGCCGCGGTTCAGGAACGAACAGTTGTTTCTTTCGAATACATCTCCGAATGCAGGGTCTATGGCTGCGTTGACATCGCACGACAGACAAACTGATTTCCTGAGGACATGCCGTACGTGGAGTCCGTAAGCCGAAACGAAATCTTCAAGAAAATCTCTGAAGAAAAATGATCTCATTCCAGTATTGCCGTCCGATCCCGTTTCCTCTTTGTCTGCGAACACGGTCACGACGGTGAATTCGGGGTCTTTGCACTCAAGTTCTGCCATGAAACCGGCAAAAGCGCATGCACTGTCATCCTGTCCGTACGCACCGATCATCGATCTGTCGAATCCGAGATCCGTCGGTTTGAATGCGGGGACGGCGCAGAGTTCCGCCGTCAGGAAGTCTTTCTCGGTTATACCGTACTTTTCGAAAAGAATATTCATTATGTTCAGCTTCACTTTTCCGGAAACCTTTTCATCTCCGAACGGCCAGCATCCTGCAAGTATGTTCAGCTGCTCCCCCTCTATTATATCCGGAGCAGGCTTCTTCATCTGATTCATTGCCAGATGAGGGAGCAGATCAGTCACGCAGAACACGGGGTCGCCTTCGTCCTCTCCGACATTCACCTTTACAGTTTTTCCGTTTGCCAGGGAAATCACACCGCGGAGCGAGAGCGGTACCGCTGCCCATTGGTACTTTTTTATGCCGCCGTAGTAGTGTGTTTTGAAGTAAGCCATATCAGTGTCTTCGAACAGAGGGTTGGGTTTGAAATCGAGTCTCGGACTGTCTGTATGGCTCACGCCGACTCTCAGACCGTCTGAGACCGGTCTCCTGCCGACTGTTACCATTATAAGTGCTTTGCTGCGGTTGTTCATGTAGAATTTCTCGCCCGGGGAGTATTTCTTCCCGAGCCGGAATTCTTTGTATCCTTTTTTCTTCAGGATCGGCAGAACGTAATCCACGACCTCTCTTTCGGTCTTGCTGCACAGGAACTTTTTGTATTCTTCGCAGAATCCCGCAGCTTGCCCGAGAAGCGATCCGTCCATCTCCCCGAGGTTCTTGGTTTTCACCAGGAGTTTTTCCTCAAGCTTCTGTCCCGTACTTTTCTTTTCCGTCATGAGAGCGTAATCGGGGGATCATTACTTGATTCTTGTGCAGAGATCCGCTGCCGTTCGGAAGATCGCCCCAGATTTATCTCCTTGGTTCTGAGCGTGCGTATGGAATTCAGAATGGCTATCACGGAAACGCCGACATCGGCGAACACAGCCTCAACCATCGATATGTATCCGAACATCCCCAGTACAAGGAACAGTGCTTTCACGCCCAGGGCGAATATGATATTTTCCATTGCGATTGATCTCGTCTTCTTTGCGACTTTTATTGCAAGAGGGACTTTTGACGGCACATCATCCATTATTACGATATCGGCCGCCTCCACTGCCGCATCAGATCCCATACCGCCCATGGCTATGCCCACATCCGAGCGTGCCAAAGAAGGCGCGTCATTGATCCCGTCGCCGACGAATGCGACCGATCTTCCCTCCGAGATAAGCTTCTCCACAATACTGATCTTATCCGCAGGAAGGAGGTCCGCATAAACAGAATCTATGCCCAGTGATTCCGCAACATGCTCCCCCACTGATCTGATGTCTCCTGTCAGCATTGCAATGTTATTTATCCCGATATGCTTCAGCATCGCAACGGCGTCTTTTGAGTCTTTTCTGATCCTGTCGCTTATAATGAGGCATCCTTTGTATTCTCCGTCTATACCCACATAGACGCCGGTACCGAAGTCATCAGGCCTTTCGAAACCTATTCCGCTCTTTGCCATGAATGATTCGTTGCCTATCAGGACCTCCCGGCCTGAGATTATGGCTTTTATTCCGCTGCCGGCAATCTCTTCCGAAGACAGGACGGCTGAGTTGTCGATCTCTCTACCGTATGCTTTGCGTATACTGACTGCGATAGGGTGGTTCGAATGGAATTCGGCGTAGGCTGCAAACTTCAGCAGTTCGTTTTCCCCGATATCTTTGGGAATAATCTTTTCCACGTCAAAAGTGCCTTCCGTAAGAGTTCCGGTTTTGTCGAATACGACGGTATCCACACCTGCGAGGGCCTCAAGGTAATTCCCTCCCTTGACCAGTATGCCGGCGCGCGATGCCCCTCCGATGCCGCCGAAGAATGCCAGCGGCACGGATATGACGAGTGCGCACGGACACGATATAACCAGGAACGTAAGTGCTCTGTATATCCATTCGTTAAACGGATCGCCCAACACCAGGGGCGGTATGATCGCCAGCAGCAAAGCAGACAGGACTACGAACGGAGTGTAATATCTGGCGAACTTTGTGACAAAGTTCTCGGATCTGGATTTGGCTTCGTATGCGTCTTCTATCATGCTTATTATGCGGCTTGCCGTCGAATCGGAATACAGCGATGTCACGCGGACGGTCAGGACACCGTTTGTCGATATGCATCCGCTTAGGACGGTGTCCCCGGCGGAAGCCCTTCTCGGAACAGACTCCCCCGTTATCGAAGATGCGTCTACCATTGAAGATCCGTCAGTGACTATGCCGTCCAGCGGGATCCTTTCTCCGGGCCTTATAATTATAATGTCGTCAAGGCGGATATCTTCCGGAGCGGATACAACGACTTCTCCGTCAGCCACCAGATTTACGTGCTCGGGAAGAAGATCCACAAGCGAAGATATCGATCTGCGGGAACGGTCGACGGCATACTTCTCGAAAAGTTCGCCCACCTGGAAGAATATGAGCAGGATGATGCCCTCATGATACTCTCCTATCAGGAACGCGCCCATCGACGCAACCGTCATCAGGAAATTTTCGTCCAGCGGACGTCTGTTGTACAGGGCTCTGAAGAAATCTATGAAGACAGGATACCCAACCGCGATATAAGATGCAAGATACAGAATCATGCTTATATCCTGGCCGAGGCCTGCAAACATCCCCGCCGCTAGCAGTATGCCGGAGACAATGATGCGTATTACAGTATTCATTCCGAACAAGTTTACGCCCTTCTCATTTTTATGTGCGGTTCGATCTTCCTGATGCATTTGCTGATCTTCGGTTCGATCGAATCAATCCTGGATTCATCGGCTTCCAGCGTCAGTCTGGTTGTCATGAATGCGACCTTGGCGGATTCCACCCCGTCTATCTTATTCACGGCAATCTCTATATTGGCTGCGCATGAGGCGCAGCATAGGTTGTCAAGCCTGTACGTGTATCTCATTCTATCATTCTCTCATGTGTTCCAGTGCTATTTCCAAAAGTTTCTTGACGTGATCGTCGTCCAGGGAGTAGTATATGTTCTTGCCGTCCCTTCTAGATTTGACCAGATGTGCCCGTCTCAGAGTCTTCAGCTGGTGAGATACGGCTGAAATAGAGATCCCGAGAAGTTCCGAAACGCCGCGTACACAGATCTCTCCGCCTTCCATTGCCCATAAGATTTTCAGGCGGGTGCTGTCCGAAAGAATTTTGAAAATATCGGACAGATCGAAAACGGTCTCGTCGTCCGGCATATTATCATAAGCTTTTTTCAATATCTCGTTGTGGTGCGAGTCGCAGCAATCCAATTCGTTAATCATACGGTCCCTCTATATTTGAACATTTGAACAATTGCTCAAATGTAATCATATAATTTAAACATTTCTGCATTGTAGACTTTGCACCCAAAATATCATAAATTTCATAGTTTAGACGCGGACCGTACACTTTAGGTGCAAAGCCCCCAAACACACAAAGGGAAACAAACCTCAAAATTAAAAACAAGCGATCACATGACCGAAAAATCCGACGGAGAAAGAAAGACAGTCAGACCGGGCTATGCTGCCGGATATCCAGTCCGTTTACGAACATTTTCAGAAAAAAGCTGAAATTCGATAAAAGGAAAAGAAGAAGTGACATCCATGGCAGCCAGACAGCCGAAATAGAAGACCTCACACCCGGTTGTGCCGGCAGAAAAAACAAAATCGGCACCGAAACAGCAGAGGGATAAACAAGGCAGATGGATATCCCGCCGACAGACAGCTCTTATCGATGAATCAGGAGATATGGGACACAAACTGGGGTCTTCCAGGGCCTTCACTATGTCTTCTCTGATTACAGATAATCCTGAAATCATTTCAAGCATCGTGGACGAGCACCCTAAAAATACAAAATCCATGAAATACCTCGGAGTGCTGAAGTTTTCTAATTCGGTTCCAGAAGTACGATTGGCCGTATTGAAAGACATAGGGTCAACGAATTCCGTTGTTCTGTCTGTTGTCCTTGATAACAGGGACCTGCCCCAAAATCTCAACACTGAAGACATCTGGACACCACCCGCGAACTCGTCAGAGACGTACTCAGTGCGACCCAAGGGGGCATTGTTATCATAATGGATTATCATGAAGCAATCAAGAACGGGAAGGGGGAGCGGTTGGTGTTAAAGGTTGCGAAAGACATGAAACGACATGATGTCACAGCGAAAGTCGTCCGGTCCAGAGAAGTAAAAGAACTTCAGGCCGCAGACATGGTGGCATCTTCTGTAGGCCAAGAATATAACAAGGGCAAATCGCAATACTTAGACGCGATCAGGCCGAAGGTGACGGTCCGCAAAATAAAACCAAAGAAATGACGATAGGCAACGGGGCCATGCAACTTAAGCACGGTTCTCCCCGCATTACGCCATGAATCTCAATGGGCGGTTGAACTATTTATTGATTTTGCAATTCATGAGATAGAAGGGATAAAGCCAAACGCATAAAGCTGAAGAATTGAATAAACAGGACCACCGGACCACACCCAAAACAAAGCGAGGCTTCCCAGCTTTATGTCCTGAGCACAAATTGTTCTCGGATTTATTTAATTATTGCCAAACGTTGGGCTTTGCACCTAAAGTCCTATTTTTCAGATAGATTAGGTGCAAAGCCTGTATTGATTCGTTCCGCCAGAAGGGTATATATTCCCGTTATCCCTTGCGGAGTCAGGTCGTATAAATGGATGCGGGTCTCGGAAAAATCACGAAGATGCAGCCCGTGTTCATTATATGTGCTGCAGCGGCGGGCATAGTCCTCGGGCAGACGGAGTTTTTCGCAGATAATTCCGGAGGGCTGATAGAGCCGTTCCTTATGGCACTTCTTTTCGTGGTGTTTCTGAAGATAGATCTGAGAGACATCGGCCGCTCCCTGAAGAATATCCGTTTCTCGGCCGCATCCATAGTTATAAATTTTATCTGGACGCCGATATTTGCCGTCATATTGGGATACATGTTCCTCGGCGGGTTGGACATGAGACTCGGATTCCTGATGCTTCTGGTGACTCCGTGTACCGACTGGTATCTTGTGTTTACCGGTATGTCCAAAGGCAACGTTCCGCTGAGCACGTCGATACTGCCTACAAACCTTGTCCTTCAGGTGCTGTTGCTTCCGGTGTATCTGTTCATGTATTTGGGTACGGGGTCCTCTTTTGAAATGTCATCGATTCTGGTAAGCATAGTTATTGTTCTGGTGATACCGCTTGCGGCAGCAAATCTAATTAAGTATTCGGCCGGTATCTTTGGAAAGGCGGAGCCTCTCAGCGGTATTCTGGACAGACAGGGAGACAACATCCAGCTGGTGTTTCTGTGTCTGGCTGTGTTGGTAATGTTTGCTTCGCAGGGAAATATGATAACAGACAATCCGACAGTCTTCCTTCATATGCTGATACCCCTGGGCCTGTTTTTCGTCGTAAATTTCATATTGGCCAGGATTGTGGGAAAGGCACTGCGGTTTGGATTCGACGATGCGACATCGCTGACGTTCACCACGCTGGCAAGGAACTCGCCTCTGGCACTCGCGATCGCCGTAGCTGCATTTCCGGACTCTCCGCTTATTGCGCTTGTCCTCGTTGTAGGTCCGCTCATAGAACTGCCCGTGCTGTCACTGGCATCCGCCGTGATTTTGAAGATGAGGCTGCATTCGGAAGACTCTGCCGTTTCACCGCCTTGATGCCCCTTTATTCCCCTGATTCATGGCAAATTATAAATGCAGTTTAAATGCATGTTTGCGGAGAGGTGATAAATAATGGGTAAATTTGTTATGAAACCGGCCAAAAATGGTATGATGTTCAATCTTGTCGCAGATAACGGCAGGGTAATATGCACATCTCAGGTCTATGCGAACGAATCTTCGTGTATGAGCGGCATAGAGAGCGTCAAAACCAACAGCCGGTCCAAGACAGAAGATCAGACCGTCGAAGGACACAAAACGCAGACAAATCCGAAATTCGAGATCTTTCTCGATAAGGGCGGCAAATACCGTTTCCACCTGAAAGCAATGAATGGGGAGATAGTCGCGGCATCTCAAGGGTATGCGACGAAGGAATCCTGCAAAAAAGGCATTGCAAGTATATCCAAAAACGCCGCTAACGCTTTCATCGTCAAGGGAGAGTAAGCCGGAATTCAACGGAGGGTATCCTCCCTTTAATCATTTATCAGAGTCTGCCGCAGCACTCCGGCACCTTTCTGTTTCCCGTCCCGAATCGATTTATCCGGGAGATCAACTGTTCCCGAAGAAGACTGTTTTTGCAGCCGTGCCTGCATGCACAAACCGGTGGAGAATAAGATGAACCGGATGATCGGTTCATGACGTCGGGCCATATATTGGGCGGCTCAGACAGAGATTCTGGAGATGGAAATGGTAATGGAGGCTTCCGGAGAAAACTTCGGCGGAGTAGGTGTCTGATATCGTAAACGCAAGCAACTGTCGAATTTTCCAAGGAAGCGATAATGAATTTTGTTGATCTTGAACGGATTTCAGGGATATCATATCTCGCCACAGGCATTGTCTGAGCAAGGAAACATAATAAAACAGTTCCCTGAACCACATTATCCGACCACACCCCTAAAGGCTTCATATCAATACGGTTCTTGAGCGGATCAATAGGTTTCCCTGCGGCGATATACCAATCGATTCAAGCAGACGTCTGACATTTCGAAGAAAGTTCTTCCATCCTGTGTTTTATTTTCACCAGGAGACACTTCATCTGCACAAGTTCTTCGTCCGTGAAGTCTTCGAATATAAGGCTGAAAAGTTCATAGAATGCATTCTCTGCAGTCTTCCTTGCCCCGTTTCCTTTTTCAGTCAGTACAACAGAGTACTCTTTCCCCGAACCGGCGATGTTTATGACGAATCCGTTCTCGACGAGGTGCTTGACCGCTCGGGTGGTGAGAGATTTATTGACCCCTACTTTTTCAGTCATCTCTTTCAACGACATACCTTTTTTTTTATCAAGTATGGTCAGGAAGACAATCTGACTTTCCGTGAGTCCGGTTTCGCCGACACGTTCGGTGACGAATTTGCTGAAGAATGACTTGAACTGTTTGGGATTCATATCAAAGGATTCTATCGCGCATCTCCTCCAAGGGCTGGAGCAGTCATGACCCATGCCCGTAAGAGGTTTTAAACCTTTATTAATTAGATGGTTGACACATAAACAGCCGACGAAGCATCAGACGGATTTTGCCGCATTGTCTCCGGAAGATGCGGTCCGGAGCATCGCAGCCATATATGAAAAAAGCCGGGATATATGCTACATTAATGAATATAATTATACATTGATGTAGAAATAATTATCAACAATGCCACTATAGTGGTAATCCTGTGGCAGAACACCCGGCATACGGGAGGCCGCAAAGGAAGCAAAGACATGATACGCCCCAGCCTTGAAGAGATCTTGAAAATCGCAGCAGACGGCAGATACATGGCTGCCCCTCTGAGCACTGAAATTCCGCCAGGTGCGAAGACACCGACGGATGTCCTCCACATTTTGAAAAACATATCCGGCCACTGCTACATACTGGAGTCATCAGAAGAAGATGCAGCCAGAGGAAGATACACGTTCCTCGGATACGATCCAAAAGTATCTGTTACATGCGCGGACGGCATGATGGCCGTGGATTCTCTCTCATTCGAAACCGACGATCCGGGGAAATACATAAGACAGATTCTGGAAAAATACAAGAGTCCCCGCATGGACTATCTGCCCCCCTTTACCGGAGGACTCGTAGGATATTTCTCTTATGACTATCTGAAATATTCCGAACCGACTCTGAAACTCGATGCGGAAGATACAGAGGGATTCAAAGATGTCGATGTAATGCTGTTCGACAAAGTAATAGCATTTGATAACGCCGATCACAAAATAATACTGATAGCCAACATGGACCTCTCCGATGCGGCCGTCAGCTACAACAAAACTGTATTGGATCTGCAGAATATGGCCGATCTGGTGATGAACGGCAAACAAAAAGAAGAACTTCCGGGCAGGATGCTTTCTGAATTCAAACCGTTGTTCGACAGAAACACCTACTGTGCCATGGCAGAGAAGGCCAAGTCACACATAAGAGAGGGTGACGTGTTCCAGATCGTCCTGTCCAACAGGCTGGAGGCCGAGTATGAAGGGGGTCTTCTCGGCACGTATGAGAGACTGAGAGAAACGAACCCCTCGCCGTACATGTTCTATTTCTCCGGGTCGGATGTGGAGGTGGCAGGAGCATCTCCCGAGACGCTTGTGAAACTTAAAGACGGTATCCTCAGAACGTTTCCGCTTGCGGGCACACGTCCCAGGGGCCGCACCGAGGAGGAGGATGCAGCCTTGGAGATAGATCTGCTGTCCGATGAGAAAGAGCTTGCCGAGCATAATATGCTGGTCGATCTCGGGAGGAACGACATAGGCAAGATAAGCAGATTCGGGACAGTGAAAGTGGAGAAATATCACAGCATAGAACGTTTTTCCCATGTTATGCACATAGGGTCCGCCGTCAGAGGGGAGATAAGAGACGGCTTCGACGCACTCGATGCCATAGAAGCCGTACTTCCCGCAGGTACGCTGTCCGGCGCACCGAAGATCAGGGCCTGCCAGCTGATAAATGATATCGAGAACAATAAACGCGGAATATACGGCGGTGCGATCGGATACATAGACCTTGCGGGGAACATGGACACGTGCATAGCAATACGCATAGCGTACAAGAAGAACGGAAAAGTATTCGTAAGAACGGGAGCGGGAATAGTGGCAGATTCGGTGCCCGAAAGAGAATACCGGGAATGTATCAGCAAGGCGGCGGCCGTTGTAAACGCTGTCATGGCGGCGGAGGTGCCGGAATGATACTGCTGATCGATAACTACGACAGTTTCTCCTACAATCTGTATCAGCTCATAGGAGAGACAGATCCGGATGTGAAAGTGGTAAGAAACGATGCCGTGACAGTGGAGGAGGTGTCGGAGATGCGGCCGAATGCGGTGGTGCTGTCTCCCGGCCCCGGCAGACCGTCGGATGCGGGCATATGCGTAAGTCTTGTGCGCGAACTCGGCGGGAAAGTACCCATTCTCGGTGTATGTCTGGGGCACCAGGCCGTATTCGAAGCATATGGGGGAAAGGTATCCTATGCGAAGAAGCAGATGCACGGCAAACAGTCCGAGATCAGACTCTCTCCGGAGTGCGCAATATTCAAAGGATGCCCGGAGAAGGTTCCCGCAGCCAGATATCATTCTCTTGCGGCCGTTCCGGAGACTCTCCCCGCGTGTCTGACGATCGCGGCTGAGAGCGAGTGCGGCGAGGTGATGGCCGTGTGCCATAAAAAATTCGATGTTTACGGTCTTCAGTTCCACCCGGAGTCTGTAATGACCCCGGACGGATACAGGATGATGAAGAATTTTCTCAGGATAGCGGAGATCGGAAAATGATAGAAGGAGCCATAGTAAAGATCGTGAACAAGGAAGATCTGACCTACGATGAGGCATACAGAGTCATGAAAGAGATCATGATCGGACGGACGACGCAGGTGCAAAATGCCGCATTTCTTGCGGCACTTTCCACAAAGAGCACAAATTCGGAGACGATAGACGAGATATCGGGATGCGCCGCAGCCATGCGAGAACAGTCGGTCAGAGTGGAACACGGAATGGAGGTTATGGACATCGTCGGCACGGGCGGTGACAGATCCGGAAGTTTTAACATCTCCACCACATCCGCAATTGTCGCCGCAGCCGCGGGAGTGAAAATTGCCAAACACGGTAACAGGGCAGCATCATCAAGGTGCGGAACGGCCGACTGCCTGGAAGCACTCGGAGTGAACATAGATCTAGATCCGCACAGATGCGTGCAGCTTCTGGAGGATGTGGGCATGTGTTTCTTTTTCGCACAGAGATATCACACATCCATGAAACACGTCGGGGCGATAAGAAAGGAACTCGGATTCAGAACCGTATTCAACATATTGGGTCCGCTGACGAATCCCGCATCGCCGTCCCTGCAGCTTCTGGGCGTATACAGCGGGTCTTTAGTGGAACCTCTCGCCAAGGTGCTGGCCAATCTTGGAGTCAGACGCGGACTTGTTGTCTACGGACAGGACGGAATGGACGAGATATCTATGAGTGCGCCGACCGCAGTATGCGAGACCAGAGACGGATACTACAGATCATTCGAGATATGTCCGGAAGATTTCGGTCTCCGCCGCTGCAGAAAAGAGGACTTGAGAGGAGGAACACCGTTCGAGAATGCACAGATAACTCTTTCTGTTCTGAAAGGCAGAGAGGGACCTTACCGCGATGCCGTACTCATGAACGCAGGCTCCGCCCTTCATATTGCGGGTAAGGTTTCCGACATCAGCAAAGGGATGGATCTTGCGGCGGAAACAATCGACGGCGGAGGAGCCGCAGCAAAACTGGACGAACTGGTAGCCGGGTCCAATATCTCCGACGGTATCTGACATGAACGGAATACTGCGCGAAATAACCGATAACACGGCGGAACGTGTGAAAGTATCAAAAGAAAGAATACCTCTGGGAGACATGCGCAGACTTGCGTTCTCCATGGACAGCAACACCGGATTTCCCTTCGAGAAGGCACTTTCCCGAGAGGGAATATCATTCATATGCGAATGCAAACGCGCATCTCCCTCCAGAGGTTTGATCATGCAGGAATATCCGTATCTGGAGATTGCGAAGGAGTATGAATCCGCCGGTGCATCATGTATATCTGTGCTCACAGAACCAAGATTTTTTCTCGGACACGATGATCATCTGAGGGAAGTATCCAAAACAGTTTCGATTCCCTGCCTGAGGAAGGATTTTACGATCGATGATTACATGATATTCGAGGCGAAGACCCTCGGCGCATCCGCGGTACTTCTGATATGCTCTATTTTGGATACGGAAGATCTCGGCAGGAGCATCGGTATATGCGACGATCTCGGAATGTCAGCCCTCGTGGAAGCGCACGATACGAAAGATATCATGTCGGCATTGGATGCCGGTGCCAGGATAATCGGCATAAACAACCGAAATCTGGAGGATTTCACAGTCGATCGGGGAAACAGCGTCATACTCGGAGATATGATTCCGGATAATGTTCTGTTCGTAGCGGAAAGCGGGATAACGACACCGGAAGATGTAAGGATGATGCGCGATGCCGGTGCGGATGCCGTGCTCATCGGGGAGACGCTGATGCGTTCCGCAGACAGGAAAGAAACTCTTGACAGACTGAGGTCCCTGTCATGACGCACGTGAAAATATGCGGCATAAGGAACGCATCCGATGCAGAGTACGTGAATGAATTCAAACCGGAATATGCCGGATTTGTGTTTGCAGGAGGCAGCCGCAGGATGATCCCGCCCAAAAAAGCATAGGAACTGAGGTGTCTTGTGCACAGAGATACAATCACGGTTGGTGTATTTGCGGATCAGTCCGCCGATGTGATATGCAGTCTTGTCCGCGAAGGAACCATCGGCATGATCCAGCTTCACGGCTCGGAGGACAGCGAATACATAGATGTGTTGCGGAGAGATACCGGTGTCAAAATAGTGAAAGCGTTTACGGTAAGGAGCGCAGAAGATATCCTCGCAGCGGAGTCATCGGAAGCTGACATCGCAATGCTGGACAGCGGAGGCGGAACCGGAGTGACGTTCGATTGGTCTCTGGCAAGGGGAATAAGGCGTTCTTTTTTCCTCGCCGGAGGGCTTACAGCCGGTAACATCGCAGAAGCGGTACGGACGGTCCGCCCATATGCGGTCGATGTCAGTTCCGGTATCGAGACGGACGGCATCAAGGACCGCGGAAAGATAAGGGAGTTCATGAGAATGGTCAGACATACGGACGGAGAAAAGAGAACATGACGAAGAAAGGAAAATTTGGGGAATACGGCGGACAGTACATACCGGAAACGCTCATGAATGCCGTCGCAGACCTTGAAAAAGCGTACGATTATTACGGAAAAGACCTCGGATTCACAAAAGAATTGGACACGCTCCTGAGAGAGTACGCAGGAAGGCCCAGCGGACTTTATTTCGCAAAGAGAATGACGGAGGACTTGAGAGGAGCCAAAATATACCTCAAACGGGAAGATCTCAACCACACCGGATCCCACAAGATCAACAATGTTCTGGGACAGGCTCTTCTGGCAAAGAAAATGGGAAAGACGCGTCTCATAGCGGAGACCGGTGCAGGACAGCATGGCGTAGCCGTAGCCACGGCTGCGGCACTGATGGGTCTGAAATGCAGAATATTCATGGGCACGGAAGATACCAGACGTCAGGCTCTGAACGTGTACAAGATGGAATTGCTGGGAGCAGAGGTTGTTCCGGTAGAGTCTGGAACAGGAACCCTCAAAGATGCGGTGTCGGAGGCCATGAGAGAATGGACCGGCAGCGTGAGCGATACCCACTACTGTCTGGGGTCTGTTATGGGACCACATCCGTTTCCGACGATGGTGCGCGATTTCCAGAGCGTT
Source organism: Candidatus Methanoplasma glyptotermitis (assembly GCA_031267895.1). Classification (GTDB taxonomy): domain Archaea; phylum Thermoplasmatota; class Thermoplasmata; order Methanomassiliicoccales; family Methanomethylophilaceae; genus Methanoplasma; species Methanoplasma glyptotermitis. The sequence continues at coordinate 2,457 of JAIRYF010000053.1, read as the reverse complement.
ATATCTAAAGAAATCAGGGAACAGATACTGGAAAAAGAGGGAAAGCTTCCCGATGCGGTGATAGCATGCATCGGAGGAGGTTCCAACGCGATCGGATCCTTCTTCGGATTCATCGGAGACCCCGAAGTGCGTCTCATCGGATGCGAGGCGGCCGGCAGGGGAATAAACAGTCCCGAGACGGCGGCAACCATCAGCACCGGAAGCAAGGGAATATTCCACGGAATGAAATCATATTTCTGCCAGGATGAATACGGACAGATAGCTCCCGTGTATTCGATATCCGCCGGCCTCGACTATCCGGGCGTAGGTCCGGAACACGCCTGGCTGCATGATATTTCCAGGGCAGAATACGTGCCGGTAACCGATGAGGAGGCCGTGAATGCTTTCGAATATATGTCGAGGATCGAAGGCATAATACCGGCCATAGAGTCCGCCCATGCCGTTGCCTATGCCATGAGTGCAGCGCCTGGTATGAGAAAAGACGAGATTATTGTGATCACACTCTCAGGCCGCGGGGACAAAGACTGTGCAGCCATAGCAAGGTACAGAGGTCACGAGGTGGCAGAATGAGCAGAATCGGAGATGCTTTCTCCGACGGAAAGGCGTTCATAGCATTCATAACATGCGGAGATCCGGATCTCGAAACGACAGCGAAAACGGTCAGAGCGATGACCGGCAGCGGGGCAGATATGATTGAATTGGGCATACCGTTCTCCGATCCGGTGGCAGAAGGGAAAGTAATACAGTCGGCAAATGCGCGTGCACTTTCGGGCGGAGTCACAGTCGACAGGATATTCGGCATGGTCAGAGAGCTTCGCAGGGATGTCAGAATACCTCTTGTCTTCATGACATACGCCAATGTCGTGTTCTCTTACGGACCCGACAGATTTGCATCCGAATGCAGAGTTGCGGGGATAGACGGTCTCATCCTTCCGGATGTACCCTATGAGGAAAAGGAAGAGTTCGCACCGATATGCCGCAGATACGGTGTGGATCTTATATCTATGGTTGCGCCCACATCCGAGGACCGCATATCCGCGATAGCCTCGGATGCGGAGGGTTTCGTGTACATAGTATCATCCATGGGTGTGACCGGTGTGAGGAACAAGATAACATCAGATGTGGGCCGCATGGCTGCCCTGGTGAGAAAAAACACAGATATTCCGTGTGCGGTGGGGTTTGGAATATCCACTCCCGAACAGGCAGCAGAGATGGCAGAACTGAGTGACGGCGCGATAGTCGGGAGTGCGATTGTCAGAATAATCGCGGAGCACGGAAAGGACTCTCCGGAGTATGCGGGGGAATACGTCAGGGAGATGAAAAAGGCGGTGAGTGGCGGCCTTCCACGCTGAATATGGTCTGTGTTTTCGACACTTTAAATTCCCGTCCCACATATGTCTGTTCAGCATTAACACAGCGGTTGCAAGCCTGTCCGCAGCGGATTGATCCGAACAAGTCTTCTGTATGCGGTCCGGGCTATCTCCAATTTTGACATCTGTATCATTTTGCGACGGTCGGCACCCGGGAATTATGTCCGTAGCCGAAAGCAAGAACCGAATCGATTTCAAAATTCTGACCAACCGGCTTCTCGTCCGTCCGCGCTTCGGTAATCAATCGCCGGAAACCGTCTGAAATTCGAGAGCTGGGCGAACACAAAGATTTCCCGTCAGATGCGGCGGTTCGCAGACAGTTGTCGGAGAACGGACGTCCCGGCACCGAACCAGAGAATATAAAATCTATATGTACTCGGCGGAATAGTGAGATAGGCAGACAGATATCCGCTGATTCGGACTGTCAGACGGATAGGAATGTTGGAATCCAGAGTACTTGGATTGATAATAAATTGATGGAATACCGGGCATTGTTGCGGAGTCTAATCCATAGATAGTATTGTATACGTATCATAGTCATATATAGCATCGCACAACAGTGAGGAGCAGTATTTTATGAGTACTGGACAATCTAGAGAGATCACCTCTTCTGCGAAATCGCGCAGGGGAGGGGGAAGTGCATCCAGATGAACACCGTCCGGGTGAGATATGGGTTGTTATGTTTCGCTTTGATGATGGTCGTCACAGTACTATGTCTTTTTCCTCTGACGTTGACGGACAGCGCGTCGGCGGATATTGCAGACAACTATGAAATCACGGGCGGCGCACCTGCAACATACAGCAGTCTCGCGGATGCTTTCAGTTATATCAACTCGGATTCCAACACCGAATTTACCATTACTGTCAAAGGGGATGACAGTATCACATCGGCGTTCAGTCTTATCAACAGCAAGAACGTAACACTTACTTCTTCAGACGGTAATATATTCAAAATTACCGTCTCGTCATCAGTACGGCACGGTTCCGTGAGCGGTAACCTTACACTCAAAAACATAATTCTTGACGGAAACGGCACAGCCGGCGGCATAGAGGTAAAATCAGGCGGCAGTCTTACTATGAACAACGG
>JAIRYF010000068.1 GCA_031267895.1 Candidatus Methanoplasma glyptotermitis | reverse complement strand
TACGCATATCTCTTATTTCCGCGGCGTACGTAGAATATCTCCGGCATATACCTGTATTGTAGGTATGCGTTAAATAACTTACCGTATATAAGCGATATTTAAGCGGAGGGCGTGTCCGCACGCCTACCTACGATTAATCCGAGATTTCAGTTGCTGACCGCGGTCAGCCCCCAATTGCCGGTGTTCCCTGCAGCCATCGGTGTGTTCAGTGTCCCGATCGCTTCGGCCACGGTCTTGTTGTTCTCATGGTCGCTGTTCACATCGGTTATGTTCCAGCCATCGAGAGTCCTGGGAAGAACCTGAACTCTGATTCATCAACCGCCATGTATACATCCATTCGCTGGTGCGCATAAACACATTATCTCCGGTCTGTTCAAATTATTCCTTTAGAAATTCACTCTTTCTTGAGAGAATCGGTTTTCGCAAAGTCGGAGGCCGATACATATATAGAATATGAAAGACATCGACCGCCACGGGGAGTGCAGACAAGAAATGTTCTCCCAAAGGGGTGATTTCAATCAACCGAAACGAAAACGTCAAATCGGACAGAAGGGGGGGGGGGGAACAGCATCCCTCAGAAACCTTACAGTTTTACTAACCGCGGTTTTCATAACCGCTGGCTTCTTTGCACTTTGTGCTGAGTCCAACGCATCCGACGCGGACGGAGGCTCAAAGACCTATAATTTTGAATCAGACAGTCTGAGATATACAATCAACGATGACAATTCGACCGTGACCGTTGTAGGATATAAGGGGACATTAACTGATGTCTCAATACCTGCGGCTGTTGCAAATGGATCAACATATAACGTAACGGCCGTCGGTGATAAAGCCTTCTTTGTTGCCGGCAGTCCCAACAAAACAATTAGATCGGTGGAAATAGGAGAGAATGTAACATCCATTGGATCCTATGCGTTCGGCCAACTCTACATTGCAACGTCAGTCACAATACCCAGCGGCGTGATATCTATCGGAGACCATGCATTCTATGATTGTGATAAACTTGAATCCGTCATAATACCCAACAGCGTGGAAACCATCGGTGAATATGCATTCGCTTACTGCGATGTTCTCTCAGATGTTACCCTCTCAAGCAGTCTTGAATCTATACCGGAAGCGGCTTTTCAGCAGACTGCCCTTACCTCCATTGACATACCAGACGGTGTGACATCCATTGGACACTCTGCCTTTGCCTTCTGCCCTATCGGGTCTGCGGTCCTGCCGGAAGGGCTTACAGAGATTGGGGAGGCGGCGTTCGTATCAGCCAAATTCACAGAGATAGATATACCTGAAACAGTGAAATCGATCGACATAAATGCATTCCAGGATTGCACAAACCTTGAGACCGTCACGATTCCGGGCAGTGTGGAGCGGATAGGCGAGGGCGCATTCGGTGGCTGCACGGCTTTGGAGTCTGCAGTCATATCGGAAGGCGTAGCCGGCCTTGGACGAAGCATGTTTTATGGTTGCACAGACCTTTCATCTGTGGCTCTTCCGAGCAGCCTGACATCTATAGATGCCTATGCGTTCGGCGGATGTGCGATAGAGTCGATAGAACTGCCGGAATCAATAACATCTCTCGGAAGCAACGCATTTAACGGGTGCCCGCTCGAATATGTCACTCTCCCGTCTGGATTGACATCTATTGCCCAGGGTTTGTTCTACAACTGCGCGGATCTCAAATCCATTGAAATACCCAGTGGAGTAGATAGTATTGGAGTAAGCGCATTCAATGGCTGTGCATCTCTGGAATCGGTCACGATACCAAACAGTGTAGAATCCATAGGTGCACGGGCATTCAGGGGCTGCGCGATAGAATCCATAGTGATACCGGACAGTGTAAAATCCCTCGGGGATCAGGCATTTGAAAACTGCACATCTCTGGAATCAATAGTGATACCAGATGGTACCATAACAGGAGGCACCGGACAGTTCGGGGGCTGCGAAAATATCTCGGCCGTGATTGTCTCAGGAGGGTTAACCGGCACAGACCCCGCAACGGGCGGAGTCATAGACGCATGTTTCAAGGCAGGAACAGAATGGAAACTTCCGGGACAGACCGGTACAACAGTAGAGAGCCTTACTCTGAAGGACATAAGCTCGCAGGAATACGGTCCGGAAAAGATAGCAGGAGCATCCGGAAGAACGCTCAGGTACAGCGATGCGTACTATGTAAGTGACGGTTCCGACGAGTGGATCTTACAACAGCGGTCCGTATCCGGCTCTATCGATAACGGCGGATCTGTAATCAACTCCCCCCAGATGGTAAATTACGGAAACAGTTCGCAGGAAATGATATTCACCGCAGCGGGAGGATACTATATAGTATCCTGCACAGTCAACGATTCCCCTGTGAACATCAACGGATCTCCGGTCAACACAGACTACGGGGTGAGGTCGTGGACATACACTGCAGAGAATGTGACATCAGACGTTACCATTACTGTTGCAACAGCACCTCTGCCGTCGCATAACTACAAAATAACATTCAGTTCAGGTCTGGGATACACAGTGTACGTAAACGGTTCCCAGGTATCTTCTCCGGTAGATGCAGGAAGTGACGGAATATTCTTTACAGTAATTGCAAAGGAAGGGTACAGGGCAACACCCTCTGTCATGGGAATAGCGCTTTTATCGACAGCGACAGATGATGAATACAGAGTATACGATCTGAATTCCAACGTAACCATATCTGTTCTTGCGGTTCCGTATCAGCAGGAAAACGTACAGGAAGGAAACGGAAACGATCCGGAAAATGAATCCGGTGAATCGGATTCACCCTCGGTGCTGTGGGCGGCAGGTCTGATAGCAGCAGCTGCGCTCGCCATCGTTGCGGTATGTTCTCTGTTCTTCTTCAGACACGGTAAGAAATAAGGGGGAAAGAGAAACAAGAGTAAGAGTAAAAGGAACAAAGGGAGAAGAGAACGGGAAGACATGATGCCGTGCAGTTTACCATTCTGTCTGATGTTCTGTTTTCTCCTGTCACAAACAGAGGGGGTCGCTGCTGACGGCCTCCCCGGCACCCTCTCTCCCTTTACATTATGCCGATATGTTGATCGGTCAGTCTGTCAGCCGTGATCTTCTCACGGCAGATCGTTTTCGAAAAGCGTCTGTCTGAAACATATTCCCGCTCCGATTCTTCAACGGCCGCATTCTTAGGCTGGATCGCGCGGAGAAGTAAGTTTTGACGGCGCGGGGGTTCCCTGCAGCATGATGCTTTGCGTATACCGTCATCCGAAACATCCGCCTGCACGGGTGTTGCCGGGGCCGTAAAGACGTCGGAAATGTACTTTGTTCATATTCGGACCCCACATAGTCTAACGATACATTAACTTGGAATCTGACCTCGACAGTTGATTTCGTTATTGGGAAAATTTGACAGTTATCTCGAAATTTCGTCTTTCTGATTATTTGACAGTTGAGTCCTTTGCAATCCAATAGTTATCCCATGACTGGGAAACACCCGCCGGGCGGTGATCTTCAACATGCATCTATGCGCAATTCTTGTTTTTTTGCAACGAATTCCGATACACTGAGAACAGACACGGCAGCATTAATAGTCCTTATACGGAAAGATGCAACTGTCAAATTCTCTTCGGAAATAAACACGAATTATTTTCCAAAAGGGACAAATCATAAAGCACAAATCGGCCGTTGGCCGATACTGCCGAAAGGCGTGTCAGCATTGCGAATCATCTGTCAAATTTTCGTCGCAATAAATGTTGAAAAATTCCAACTGTCGAGGTCAGGATTCAGCACTTATTCGCACCAACTTTATTATCAAGAAAACCATCCAAATCACAAGGTAAACATATGACGGATGATGAAAAGATTTTTGACTTCAACCGATCCCCGATACTATTGATTGGTTCGGGAATCTCGAAAAGATATATTGAAAACTCCCCCGACTGGATTGAGTTACTGAAATCTGTTGCGGATAGAATGGGGATCAAGGAATCAGTGTTTACTGCTTATTTGCATGATGCGAGGGGCAAAGGCAACGACTCTCAGACAATGGCAATCGTTGCGTCGGAATTGAATAAAAAATTAATTGAAAACATCATGAGTGGAACCATAGATCCAGATGTATTATTTGAAACGGAAGATGAGATGAGACAATATAACGAACAGGTGGATCCCGTTAAGATACTCGCAGCATCATTTTTCAAGGATATCAAACTCAAAGAAAACTCCGAACTCCGGCAGGAATTGGTTGCTCTCAAAAAATTGGCCGAGACCATACCGTGCGTTATTACCACTAATTACGACATGTTTCTTGAGAAACACGTATTCACGGACTACAGAGTGTACTCTAGAGTATCGGACTACTATTACTCCGATTCAGAAGGTATCGGTGAGATCTACAAGATTCACGGAACTTTATCCGAACCAAGGACAATGATTCTCGGCCAAAGAGATTATGAGGAGTTCAGAAAGAATTCCAAGATCGTTTCCGCAAAGATCCTATCGGCATTGTGCGATTATCCCATGGTGATAATCGGTTATTCAATGAATGATGAGGACATAAAAGCCGTAATATATGATCTAATATCCTCTTTGGATCCCGACAGGCTGCAAGAGATTGAAAAGAATATCGTGTACGTAGATCAGGTTCCTGGAAAGAAGGAAGTTGTTCGAAAGAATACGGACTTTAAACATGAAGATAAAAATATGAGGATATCCACAATCGAGACGGGTAACTTCATCAGATTATACGAAGAGATGGCGAGGATAGCCCCGTCGATGTCCCCATTAGCCGTGAGAAAAGCTCGCAGAATGTTAAGAAATATCATACTATCGGATAAAGAAGGACATGATATTGCATTACTCGGTGTCGACAGAATAGATGATGTTTCTGCAGACAAATTCGCAGTGGCCTTTGCCGACAAAGGAACTTTGCAAAGAATGAAAAATGATGTAAATCTATACTCCACGGATCAGATGATCGAGGATGCACTGTTTGGCAACATGAGATTCAATGTGGAAAGTGTCGTGAATTGGATTGATACGGGGACTGCCCGTATCGCTTCCACTGAATATGTCCCGATATTCTATTTCATTCAATGTGCGGGCATGACAAGAGAAAAATACTCTAGAAGGATGAATGATTTTGTAATAATGAAAAGATGTCAATTTGAAAAATCAGTTAAGAGTTTGGAGAAAAGTCCAGCAATCAGGATGTCGTGCATAGGAGGTCTGTCCGAAGTAAGAAAATTATTGTTTGAAAGCGGAAGAAAATTCTATCGTCCAGATATTGTATTTTATTACTGCTATGTCGGAGTGTTAAGCGTAAACGAGGCCAGATCTTTGCTGAAAGAAATTCATGAGAAAGGTATGCACAAAGGGAACGCCAGATCAGCGTTCAAACGCGCAGTCACATACCTTGCATTCAAAGAAATGAACCTCGGAGAAAAGTGATGGGTGCAGTGACCCGTACTTCTTCCGCATCAGCACAAGGTTGCGGGTATACACCTCTTAGCTTGGTATCGTTGGATGACTATATTATGGTATCCCTACTGTACTAAACACTCACCTCGTGAACGCCATGTCTAAAAAGGCATCTTGATTCTTAAGGTCTCGCAGAAAAACATTCAGAGGAGTGTCATGGTCCAGCGATTGGTGCGGTCTTTCCGCGTTATAGCCTGACCTCGACAGTTGATTTCGTTATTGGGAAAATTTGACAGTTGATGTTCGGGAGAGCTTACGTTGCAGGGAGAGTCTTTCAGGCTCGCTTTTCGGCGATGTTTTCTGCATCCGAAGGGGGCTTTCAGCCCCCACAGACACCGGAAACAACACCACTGTATCCTTCAGAATAAGAGAGTTAAGAGGTTCGAAGTTGGAATATATCCGTCTGAGAGAGTGTCTGTTATCGTAAACGTAAGTAACTGTCAAGTTCTGTAACGAGGAGATAATAAATTTTGCAGATTTGGAACGGATCTCGGGAATCTCATATCTTGCCATGGATACAGTCATCTGAGCAAGGAAACATAATAAGAGGGTTCCATGAACCGCATTATCCGACCACACTCTCAGAGGTTTGAGATCGATCTGATTCTTTAATGATTCAATGAGCTTCTCAACAGTATCCCGTTTACGGCAGATGCGGAGAACATCGGAAGATGTCAGACCTTCTCCGAGGACATCGGCATGCTGAACTTATCGGTTGATGTTTTTCGTGCTTTGTACGACTTCTGTTCTCCCCATTCAGGTCTCGGAATGAATATGACGCCTGGTACGGGGTTGGGGATAACGGATGAGATTTGGAACGTGCGCAAATTAATGACTTTTTCTTATAGAAATAACATCAACTAATTAATGACACATTACCAGTAATGAGGCAAAGAAAAAATGTCTGTCCGGTAAACGGCAACAGTCTGCCTCGCCCCTTCCGCATTCAGTCCTGCAGAGAGATCATATTTCGGATGCCATCGAAAACAGCCTCATCATCAATTATTTTTTTCAATGACTCCATTGAGCCGAACGGCCTGTTCATTACGATTTTCGCGGCTCTTTTCTTTCCTATTCCGGGTAATCCCACAATGGCCGACATCGGCATCCTGTTTATGCTGAACGGCGTGCTTATGCCAGTTACGGATCTGTAGCCCCAGTCCGTTACGGCTATGTCATACGATTTCCCGAGTTCCAGTTTGTACGGTATCCCGACGAGTATCGGGTACGTGCCCATCTGCCGTCCGAACGTCGTGTTGCCGTCGTTTATCTCTGTGTATACATCTTTCAGGACAGTCCCCCTAGGAATGACTCTTTTGAGCATCTCCCGGTCTATGTTTTCGCGGACCGAATCTTTGAACTTTCTGAATAACTGCCTGTCTATCCTGGTTTCGAATTCCTTTCTGAGGGGCATCACCTGCCGTATGTTGATACGCCTGATCATCAGCCCCTCATCCAGTATCTTCCTCAGGATTTCTTCGTTCAGTCTGTATGTGTTCTCTGTCTCTCCGTCAAGACCGCATATTATGTTTATTCCGGGAAGCAGGGCCGGAAGACCGGTATCCCCCCTGCGACTGCCGAGACTGTTGATCATCCTAACAGCAAACATGAGCTGTTCGGACGTGCTGTTCAGATTATTTTCCTCAAAAACGGCCGGATCGGCCGATTCCAGACCGAGTGCCAGAACATTTCCCGACGTGCAGCATTCCGTGAGTGTTTTTATTATATCTCCGGATTCGCAGGGATAGATGGATATGACTGCCGGATTCGCATTGTCTACATGCAGGACATCGAATCCGATTGTCCTTAGACCCGTGAAAAGATCTCTCAGAGCTTCCGGATTGGGTCTCGGCACGGCCGAACTGTCTTTCGATCCATAGGATATTATGCATGTCTGCCCGCCGACTCTGAGGTTTCTTATGCCGAGAGACCTGAGCCTGCCCGCCTCGGCCAGAATATCTTCTGGCGATCTCATAAGCGGTTTTCCTTTCAGAGGTTCTACGCAGTACGAACATCCGCCGCTGCCGTATCTGTGGCATCCTCTGTATGTTTCTATTTCAACTGTCAGAGGGTAGGGGAAATCCTGATGCTGAACGACTACGTCCGCTCCCAGCATCATCCACCTGTTCCACTCGTCAAGCGTGCGGTAGCGTTCGTTCACTTCCTTCCCGACCATACCGTCATAGAGCGAAGCGGCAAGATCGTTCTTTACGGCAAAATCAAACTTCTCCGCGGCAGATGAAGATGCTGCAGAACCTCCAATGAGTTTCCATCCTTTGAGTTTGGGAATCAGCGAGTCGAGTTCCCTGGGAGACATAGGCATGGATCTTAGATATTTTCCCGGCACGGTGTTTCCGGAAAGAACTGCACTGATGTCGGCGTCGGGTATTTTTTTTCCTTTTCTTATCATATCGGCCGATATGTACTCGACGGAAGCCCCTGCATCGATGCATGCACCGGCCATCGCCCTTATCATAGGCGATATGTAAGGAGGCACACCTAAAGCGGCGGGGTCGTCGATGTATCCGTCTATAAGAACGGCCTTGATGTCTTTGGGCATATCAGAATTTGGGAGTGTAAATTAGGTATAAATATGAATAGTGTAATCAAGGTGTCTATAATTCGAAGATAAATTACGATATTCGTAAAATTGAGGGGAATAATAAATGGCAAACGATAGGGAAATAACGGTTGAAGAGCGTCTTGAAAAGGCAAAAAAGCCTGGACAGGACGCAATGGTACTGCACAAGTTCTACGGAGGCAAGATCGAAATAACACCCAAAGCATGCGTCAGATCTTTCGATGATTTTGCGATATGGTATTCTCCTGGGGTTGCCGAGCCTTGCAAAGACATAGCAAAGAATCCTGACATGGTGTATGAACATACATGCAAATGGAACACTGTGGCGGTTGTGTCCGACGGGACCCGTGTGTTGGGTCTCGGAGACATAGGACCGGAGGCCGCTATGCCCGTTATGGAGGGAAAATCAATGCTCTTCAAGTACCTCGGCGGCGTAGACAGTGTTCCGATATGTCTTGACACCAAAGACCCGGAAAAGATCATAGAGACTGTAAGACTGATAGCCCCTTCCTTCGGAGGGATAAATCTCGAGGATATATCAAATCCTAAATGCTTTGACATTCTGGACGAACTGAGAAGAGACTGTAAAATACCTGTCTGGCATGACGATCAGCAGGGGACCGCTACAGTAGAGGTTGCGGGAGCAATGAACGCAATGAAACTGGTGGGTAAGAAACTCCAGGATGCTAACATAGCGATTGTCGGAGCGGGAGCGGCATCCATTGCAATAGCCAGGCTCCTGCTTGCAACGGGTTTCAGCCCCAAGCACCTATGCATGTGCGACTCCAAAGGCATACTTAATCTCAGCAGAGATGACATCAAGAACGATTTCAGGCAAAAATGGGAAATATGCCAGAGAACCAACGGTGCGGGGAAGACCGGCGGGATCAAGGAGGCGATGAAAGGTGCCGACATAATGATTGCAGCATCCAAACCCGGCCCCGGAACGATCCCGGCAGAATACTGCAGACTCATGGCAGACAACCCGGTCGTTTTCGCAACCGCGAACCCGATTCCGGAGATGTGGCCCTGGGAAGCCAAAGAAAACGGGGTCAGGATATTCGCCACGGGGCGTTCCGACTTCCCGAACCAGGTCAACAACTCAATGGGATTCCCGGCAATATTCCGCGGCGTTCTTGATGTAAGGGCAAAGACAATCACCGACGAAATGTGCATAGCGGCCGCGACGGAGCTGGCAAAGTGCGCGGAGGAAAGGGGAATACACGAAGACTACATTATACCGGCAATGAACGAAATAGACGTGTTTCCGAGAGAAGCAGTGGCAGTCGCCCTCAAAGCGCAGGAACAGGGCGTGGCGCGTCTCAAGCTCAGCCGCCAGGAACTTTTCGATAAAGCGAGTTTCATGATAAAGAGATCAAGAGACCTCACCGGCAGGATGATGGAGGACGGATTCATAGCAGATGCATCCGCCGCATTCCAGTAAAACTTAAAGGGGGGATACCCCTTTATTATATTTCGAGAGCAATGGGAAAATTAACGATACTGAGGCGGCCGTCGACCGGTTCCATGAATCAAACCGGTCTCGGGAAATATGCTGACAGTGTCGGAAAATGCCTTGAGAACGAAGGTATAGAATTCAATTCGATACCTTTTGTCATAAGTCTCAGCGGCGGATGGTTTAATCTTTTCGCAGACGGTTTTATCAGACCTCTGATTTCCGTGCTCAGGAGCAATTCCAAAGACAGGACGTTTCATGCCACGGACGAGCTGTGCGGAGTATTTTTTCCGCTCATAAGGGGCAGGAAGATACTGACCGTCCACCATGTAGTTAAAAAAGGCGAATACCGCGGTGCATTGTACTACGCGATGTGGAACATCATTACAGCAATGGCCATAAAATCTTCAGACAAAGTGATAGCGATATCGGGGCCGACCAAGAAAGAGATAATCGAAAAATTCGGTGTCGATCCCGGCAAAGTGGTATGCGTGATGAATCCGATCGACGACGAATACCGCATTTTGGAGAACACCAAAAAAGAAAAAATGATAGGATGTCTGGGTATGCTTATACCCAGGAAGAATACATCCTCCGCGATCGCCGCATTCAAACTGCTGTCCGACCGCGACGGCATGTCGGACTATTGCCTGGAGATATGCGGCAAAGGCCCGGAGAAGGAAAAGCTGCACAAACTGGCCGCCGATTTGGAAATAGACAGCAGAGTCAGGTTCGTATCCGACTTAAGCAACGACGATGTCGTTCGTTTTTACAACCGCTCGGCACTGATATTCAACACCTCTCTTCATGAGGGCATAGGGCTCGTTACAATGGAGGCTCAGAGGTGCGGTACTCCTGTGCTGCATCTCGCAAGGGCAAAGATACCCGAAGAGATTACCAGGTTTTCTGTCCCGTGTGCGGATGAAGCCGATATGGCTGGCAAAGCGTACGAGCTGCTGGCGGATCCCAAGGCATACGCCGAACTGGCGGGAGCCTCCAAAGAATATGCTGACGCTTTCGGGAAAAATTATTGCCAGCGTTACATAGATTTAATAATGGATCTGAAATGACACCGCCTGGTTTTTAAACCATAAGGGCCTTAGATTCCGTATGGTGGGGGTTCTCGCCGGCCGGTATGTTTACGAGCATGTAGCGGGCATGCTGGCAAGACCTCTGGCAATCATACTCATCTCAGGACTCGCGGTGCGCGTGATCGTCATCCCTCTGTTCAGTTTTGATTATGATCTCTCATTCTGGGTTGCCACGGGACAGGGCCTTGAAGGAGGCAGGGACATCTATGAAACATCCTACTATTGGTACACCCCTATATGGGGTTACATCATATCAATAACTACGGGGTTCGGTAACCTTCTAGGCATGAGCATCCCCGGAGAAATGTTCAGCGAACTGGTCTCATCCTCCGAAGCGGCGACAATAATGAATACCACCATTACGACCATCGCAGCGAATATTCTTTACAAAACACCCCTTCTGATCATAGATCTGATAACTGCCTGGGTATTGCATGGTATAGTGAAACATATGACAGGCAACGATAAGAAGGCTGCCCTTGCATTCGGCCTTTGGTTCTTGTGTCCGCTTGTCATATGGTCGTCTTCCGTCGCATGCATGTTCGACTCTCTTTCAGCGATGTTTGCACTGTTTGCATTCCTATTCCTCATAAAGGGGAACTATATCCTTTCTGGATCCGCCTTCGCACTCGCAGTATCGACCAAGATATTTCCATTTTGCATGACGCTCATAATACTGGCATACATAATCTCAAAACACAGGAATGACATCCAAACTGCGATCATGAGCGTGGTTCGGTTCATAGCCTCGGGCCTCACAATACTATTTGCAATCTATCTGCCGGTCATATTAAAGGGCAGTCTCTCGAGGTCCTTCGAATTTTTCTATTCGCGTTCGGCATCGGTATCCAGTTCGTCATTTGATCTGATAGCAATGCTTACCGATATCTCGTATAACCAAATCATCCGGTTCGCGCCTATTCTGATGATCTCTCTCATTCTGGTCGGTCTGTGGATGTATAAATCCAATTCGGATGAAAGAGACAGAAACCTGATAATGGCCACGGTCATGTCGTTCACGATTATGTTCATATGGCCGCCCACCCCTACATACCCTGTAGTCATGATACCATTCCTGGCACTGGCCATAACCATCTGCGAAAGGAGAGACCTTGTATGGAGCTGGATATTTTTCTCGGCAATAATGGTGCTGGCAGCCTTCTCTATATTCCATCTTCAGCTTCTGTATACCGTGGCAGCATACACAGACTTTCTTGATCTGGGGTCTCTTCTGTCTTCGATATCGGACAACAGCGAAATATTCGCCCTGCTGGAAACGATATTCAGATATCTTGAGTTCCTTCCAGGATTATCTGTGGTACTGATATTATGCAGTGGCAGAAGAAAGAGGATACTAGAAATGCATATCCGGGAGGAATCTGCTAGTGGATAAAAGGATATTTGCGACCATATTTGCGACTATCATTGCAGTCATACTTGCAGGACAGATACTGGCATATGTTCCTCTGTACCACAGCAGCGCGGATGCCTGGAGGAATGATGACTGCAGCATAGGGTACTCGGTGGACACGAACGCATCATCCGTTTACACGGCCTCACTGTTTGGCGGCGTGGATACATATAGCATTGAAAGGGTGCTGATATATTACGATCCAGAGTATCCGGCACATCACTCGGATAAGTATCTTGAAGACAAGATAATGCTGACGGTCTCGGAACTCAGACTGAGAAATTCACCGGAGACCACAGTGGTCAATGCAGAGTACACAAAAGAGACATTGCTTCACGAAATCGAGTCGGGAACATACCGCACAGCACTTCTTATGATGACTGGCGTTTTCCCAGATACGATATACAACGGAACGGCTGACAGCCCCATCGTAAACTGGCTAAAAGGGGGCGGTGTACTGTATTGGTTGGGCGACATCATAGGGACTTATGTTGCCTGCAGGGGCGAGAGTATCCTTAGCCAACAGTACGGCTATGGGGAAGTATTCTTCGGGTCGCCAGACTGCGTTATAGCCTCGGGAAAAATAAACTATGCATCGGACCCATCGCCGGATTCGGATGTGGCATCGTCGCTTGGCATCTCCTACAATATAACCACCTTCGGAATCAACACACGTTACCTTGAACAATACATCTCGATTGGATATACCAAGGATGGTTACGACTCTCTGGTTCTGACAAAATTTCACTCTGGCGAGGGTATGATCGCCATATTCGGAGGCGATGCATCATCCGATGCCGCACCAACCCTGGCGCAGACTGTATGCTCGATGGTAAACTATTCAACTTCACTTATACATACAGAAAGAGGAACCATCACTATGGGTACGGCATGTGGCCTGATACAGGATACGGGTGGCACCGTTTGCATTTACATCTGCATAGGAACTCCTCTGGTGACGTATGCCAGATCATTTAACATCGGGAAGGCATGATATGAAAATCCAGATTATACGGAGCAAATCAGAGGACGACAGTTCCAAAACTGGTGTCGGCATATATGCCGATCTTATAGAGGAGCTTATCACGGATACAGGGAACGAAACAGATGTCATACCTTTCGAGATAACCATCAGAAAGGGAATTTGGTATGCTCTGAGATCCGGTGCGATTGATCCTCTGGGAAAAATCCTCGCGGGAAGGAAAGATGCTGATATAGTGCACGCAGTGTTTGAATACTGTTCAGTATATTTTCCATTTACCAGAGCCAAGAGAGTAGTGACATTCCATCATGTGGTCGGAAAGGATGAAAAAAACTCAAAGAAATGGTTCCTGACATGGAGGCTCGCGGCATGGATAGCAATTGTCTTTGCAGACAAGATAGTCGCGGTTTCGCCGCAGACGAAAGAAGAGATATTGCATAAATACAACGTAGCACCAGAGAAGGTGGAAGTGGTAATTCATGTTCCAAAAGGCCTTCGGGTGATTGATAGTGTTGAAAAAGAACACATAATAGGTTGCATGGGCACGATAAATAAGAGAAAGAACTTCTCGGCTGCGATCAGAGTCTTCGCCTCTGTATCAACTGATTGTGAACTCAGAGACTACAGAATGATCATATGCGGCAAGGGTCCAATGAAAGAAAGTCTGCTGGAACAGATTAGATTCACTGGGTTAGAGGGTAAGGTCTCCTTCATTCAGGATATCACAAAAGACGAGATGGCCCTGTTCTACAATAAATGCTCAGTGATCCTGAACACATCGTCGCACGAAGGACTCGGTCTTGCAACGGTGGAGGCTCAGATGTGCGGTACGCCGGTGCTTTATTTTGAGGATGCAGATATTCCAAAAGAAGTTATGGTGGCAGCAGTGTCGTGCATAAACGAGGAAGACATGTCTGAAAAAGCAAAGAAAATCCTTAAAGACCAAACCCGCATGGAAGAACTCATCGGCGAAGGGTTGGAATTCACCAACACTCTGGGTAACGACTTCAGGGAGAAGACCTTAGCCATCTACAATTCTCTTTTAGACAGCAGTAGATAAAGATTGATCGATTTTTCAGTAAACTGTGCTGGATATGCATTCAACATTCTCAATTCCAGGTATGGAAGCGAGTGCCTTCTCCAGGTCTTCTCCGATACTATCGCTTTCATCATCGATTATAAACCCCACATTAACCTTCTTCAGGCCGAATGCCACGGGTTCAATCTTCGATTCAAGAACTTTAACGCCATTGGGAATGACACTCGGCACGGCCTCAATAACGCCACCAAGGTCAACATCCGTGTTCTCGGGCATGAGGTCGTATGATGCAACTATCTGTCCCATGTCAGCACCTCACGGCCCGACGAACCCGCAGTTCTTGCATTCATAGGAGACACTCTGGTCGCGGCACTGGTCGCATCTCCCTATCTCGGACACTCCGCACTTAGGGCACTTGAACGTTGTGTTGCCGTGACCGATCAGTCTCTTCCCGCACGAGGAGCAGATCTTATCCTTCGCCATGGCCGGGCGATGCTTTTTCCTGTATATAAACGGAAGGGTCGGGCAATCGAATTCGGTATGTGTGCCAAGTTATTTTTCACACACTCCGCGCAAAACGATCGTTTGTGGTCCATTCACAAAGAAGGACTATCCTAGCGACTGTGCCATACTGGTGCGCCGCAACGATGACGGGAGCAGAATCCCAAAATATCTGGATATCCAAAAAATAAACACAAGTCAATAAAGGCCGAGTATACATATTGTTGGGGTTTATCGAAGAAGGATGGATTAAGCATCATAAGTAACCCAGGAAACAACAGTGGTATGGGAGATCGGCGTACTGACTGCGCAGATTTAACCAACATAGGCACAAAGCCATATCTGGCTGATTCTCCTAAACCTCCAAGGAAAGGACGTTACAATTTCTTATGTCGGAGAATATTGCTGAATAATGGAGAAGACTGCCGGCCCAGTGTTCTTCTCGAAAAGAATCGGCATAATTCTCGATCTTCGGCGAAACGGTTATCTCATACGATACGCATGGCAGAGATGTGAATGTTCATCCAGACTGTGTTCCGTGCCTTCTGAAAAGGGTACTTTTCCAATCGAAACTGGCAAACAACGGGAGCGAAAAGAAGGCTGCGCAGGCGGCGCTCAGAACATATGCCGATAGTATTTCTTTCGAAGAGAACTCCGCAAAAATCGCCACGCTTGTCCACAGGAGCGCGTACCGCGCGATGGGTGTGAGAGACCCATACGCAGAACTCAAAATACGCGCTGACGGCATCGCGGGCAGATACATCGGAGATTTGGAAAAAATCATAAGCGAATCGCCGGACCCCTTTGCGGCGGCAGTAAAGATATCGATAATCGGGAATATAATGGACTTCGGGTCGGGAATAGCCATAGACGACCCTGACGAGTTCATGGAGATGTTTCCGAAACTTATGGATCAGGACATCGAACACAACGACACCTGCATACTCCGGGATCTCGTCCGGAAATCTTCCTCTGTGGTGTACATCTTCGATAACTGCGGCGAGGTACAGTTCGACAGACTTCTGATTAAGGAAATAAAACATCTCGGGAAGAGGATTGTCGGAGTCGTGAAGGGAGAACCCATACTGAACGATGTATCTGTCGATGACGCACTGAGAATCGGTATCGACAAGGATGTCAACAGGCTGCTGACGACGGGCGGGTTCGCAATAGGAATAGACATGGATATTATAGGCGATGACCTCAGAGAAGAAATCCGCAGGGCGGATCTGATAATCGCGAAAGGCATGGCCAACTATGAATCGCTTTCCGATGTCAACACAGGAGTTCCCGTGGCATATCTCATGAAGGCAAAGTGCGATCCTGTGGCAAGATCCGCCGGGGTGAGGCTGGGATCGAATGTCGTGAAGGTCGACGGCGAGTTTTAATACCACCTCATGATAAAGTTTGGCAGAAGGTCGGCAGATGGGAATCAAAGTAAAACAGGCCGTCATAATGGTCGGAGGCAAAGGTACAAGGCTTATGCCTCTGACGAAATACAAACCAAAACCGGTCCTGCCGGTTCTCGATAAACCATGTCTTAGGTACCTTATCGAATCTCTGGCAGAAGCAGGGATAGAAAATATCATCATGGCATGCGGGTACAGGTCCTCGATACTCGCCGATGTGATAGGCGATGGTTCGGATCTGGATCTGAACATAGAGTACTCATACGAAGACAAACCGCTTGGCACCGCCGGTGCAATAAAACAGGCAGAGAATCGGCTGGACGAAGTCTTCATCGCCGCCAACGGGGATGTATTCGCGGACATATCGATAGAAGACCAGACGGATGTGCATTGCCTGACCGGTGCAAGCGTGACAATGTCTCTGACATCCGTCGGAAATCCCTGCGAGTTCGGAATAGCGAGACTGGATGACAGCGGCAGGATCCTCGAATTCAAAGAGAAACCGAAACAAGAAGAAGTATTTTCGGACCTGGCCAACGCAGGAGTCTATGTAGTAAACAGATCAGTCGCAGCAGACATACCTCCTGACACGTTCTATGACCTCTCAAAAGATCTTATCCCGAAACTCATGGACCGCGGAGACAGGATACAGGGATTCATGCTGAAAGGCCTGTGGAGAGACGTAGGCCGTCCCTCGGACCTTTTGGGTGTCAACCTCGCGATGGCCACGAAACTTTACGACGATCTCAGCTGGGGCGGCAAATCGACGGAGTCAACCGAGATAAAGAAACCATTCTTTTTGGGGACAGGATCAAGCATCACGGGATCTGAAGCAACGGCGGCCGTCGTGCTGGACGGCTGTTCTGTGAGGGAAAGCAGAATAACCAACTCTCTCATAATGAGGGGGTGCGACATAAATTCGGCAAGAGTAGAGAACAGCATCATCGGCGAAGGCTGCAGAATATATCCGGGTGCCGAGATAACAAACTCCGTGCTGGGAGACGGGACTGTGATAAAAGCAGACAGTAAGATGGCGGAGAATAAGGTGTTCTGATATGGTTCGGTACATAAGATCGAGGGCACCGCTGAGGATAGGCATTGCGGGAGGAGGCACCGATGTGGATCCTTACGCATCAGAGAAGGGAGGATGCGTGTTCAACACGACCATCAATAAATATGCATACTGCACACTGACTCCGCGGGAGGACAAACTCATGTCCGTGCACTCGTTGTACTACGGAAGGTATCAGGCACCGCTTGACGGGGGTCCTCTGAAACTGGACGGGAATCTGGACCTCATCAAGGCAGTTGCCAACCACTTCGGAATCGCGGACGGATTCGATATGATGATACAGTCCGATGCGCCCGCCGGGTCCGGCCTCGGAGGGTCATCGACCATGATGGTAGCACTGATATCTGCCGTGGCCAACTGGCTGGGGGAAGAGATGTCATCCGACGAGATCGCAGGACTGGCATATCATCTCGAGAGAGTGGATATAGGTCTGAAAGGAGGAAAACAGGATCAGTATGCGGCCGCATTCGGCGGATTCAATCTTATGGAGATGGATTCGAATGGAGTAAAAGTCAATCCGGTAAAAGTGCGCAGCGATGTGTCAAATGAACTGCAGTGCAGGTCGCTGCTGTGTTACACAGGGATCTCCAGGGAATCTGCCGAGATAATAGATACTCAGATCAAAGCCTTCAAAAGAGGTTCAAACGAAAAGGCACTGGATGAATCGAAAAGATTGGCGAGGGAGATCTGCGAGGCCGTTCGGAAGGGAGACATAGAATCGGCAGGTCTGCTCCTCGACGAATCATGGCAGTACAAGAAACAATTTTCCGATAACATATCAAACAATAACATCAACAGCCTTTACGAAACGGCGATGGCAAACGGAGCCATAGGCGGCAAGGTATCCGGGGCAGGCGGAGGAGGATTTATGTATTTCATTTGCAGATATGATGCAAAAGCACGGGTGGCACAGGAATTGCAGAAGCAAGGGGCTGTGATAACCGACTTTATGTTCGATCCAAACGGAGTTACATCCTGGAGAATCAATTATGAATGATCTCATAGCCGCGGAACTGAGGAGAAGTTCCTCCGTCATATCTGCCATTGACCCATTGGATATAAGAGCCGCCGCGGATATGATTCTCAAGTCTGTCAGGAACGGCGGGCAGATAATATTCATGGGTAACGGAGGGTCGTCGGCCGATGCCCAGCACATAGCTGCGGAATTCTCCGGCAAATATGCGTTCCACAGGCCTCCGATGGCCGGAGTCTGCCTGTCCAACATAGCTCCGGTTACCGCAATAGGCAACGACTACACCTACGATATGGTATTCCACAGACAGATCGAGGCTATATGCCGCAGCGGGGATGTCGCGGTAGGACTCAGCACATCCGGGAACTCCAGGAATGTAATATTAGCAATCGAGGCCGCCAAAAGAAAGGGCGCAGTTACAATATCATTCACCGGGGACGGCGGTGTCCTTAAAGATATGGCAGATCTTGGTGTGATCATACCCACAAGGGAGACCCCAAGAATACAGGAGGGGTACCTGGCGGCGTGCCACGCTGTCTGCGGTATAGTCGAAAGAGAGATGTTCGGACAGAAAGCGATATTCGTGGACAGGGACGACACAATAGTGAAGGATGTTCCGTACTGCAACGATCCGGAAAAAATCAGACTGCTGCCCGGAGTTCCGAAAGCGATATCTAAACTCAAGGATGCGGGATATCTTGTCATATTGGTTACAAATCAGTCGGGAATTGCGAGAGGAATACTTGACAAAGATATTCTGGATGCCATACACAGCAGACTGATAAGCGAAATAGAGACCGAAGGCGGCAGGATAGACGATATATTTTTCTGCCCCCATCATCCGGACGACGGCTGTGGCTGCAGGAAACCGGAGACCGGCATGGGCATAGCGGCTATACTGAAACATAACATCAATCCTGCTGTGTCCGTGATGATAGGCGACAACGACAAAGATATCGAGTTCGGAAAAAGACTCGGTATGAAAACATATAGAGTATCGGAGAAAAAGACGTTCGCCGACACCGTGGAAGAGATACTCGGCGGATGATTCACTTCTTCACTGCACCGTAGATCCTTGCAAGGAAACGGCCGATCACACCCATCTGTCTCAGTGCGGACTTCACCACTTTCGGATTGATCTTTGATTCTCCTTCCCGCCTTTCTCCGAATTCGTAAGATACTTCCCCGATGTTTATGCCGTCCGGCGAATATTTCATAAGATCAAAGAGAACCTTAAACCCGGGCATCTCAAATCGGCCGCCGTGATCCCTTATAACCTCGGAGAACACCTCCGTCCTTCCGCCGAAAAATCCGCTCATTATGTCCGCAGATCTCTTTTTGCCGCGGAAGAACAGCACGGCTGATGCCATGATCTGGAATATCCATGATCCAAGACTTCTTTTGAGACCTAGGACTTTGCGGGACCTTCTCACTCCGATACAGAGATCGTACCCGTCTTCAAGACTGCCGTATATCTGTCCGACAGACGAAAGAGGGTGCTGGAAATCGGAATCCATGCAGATGAAATAATCCGTGTTCGTTTCGGTTATCCCTTGGCAGACGCTTGCCGTCAGGCCCCTGTCGTCCGGATCTCTGACAAAGAATACCACATTGTCATAACCCAGAGCATCAACGAGCTCTTTGGATCTGTCTGCGGAACCGTCATCCATTATCAGTATACGGAAATCCGGATACATCTCGCGGAGAAGCGTAACCATCCCCGCTATGTTTTTTTCTTCGTTGTATGTCGGAAGTATTACGGTACACGTTCTCCCGCTGTCTGTCATCTGCATTCGTAACACGGTAACCACTATTTCATATATGCGCAGAATAATCCGCGTTCGGATGTGGTAGTCATGTATGTTATATCTCTGATTGTCAAAAATGAGTTCGGTGTCATGCAGAGGGTCATGGGCGAGTTCACCCGCAGCAAGATAAACGTAGAGACTATCGTGGTCGGGAAATGCGAGGTCCCCAGAAGATCGAGGATGGTACTCTCGGTCACAGACAGGGAGGCCGCGGAGACAGCCATAGGAAGACTCGGGAAACTGCAGGATGTTTACGGCGCAGAACTGATACCTTCGGAAGGACAGTCTGCCTATGCCCTGATATCAACATCCGACGGAAATGTGGGTCTGGTCGGCGGAGCGGCACAGGTTGAAGAGATAATAGAGCAAAGCCGATCCGAAAAATATGTTATGGCACTCAACGCGCTCTGATCTCTGTCCGGGAAGGGAATGACATGGAAAAAACAGACAAGGTATGGATTGACGGGAATCTGATAGACTGGGACGATGCAAAGGTCCACGTCATGACACATGCTCTGAACTACGGTACGGGCGTGTTCGAAGGCATGAGAGTATACCAAACACCGAAAGGACGGGCGATCTTCAGACTCAGAGAGCACACAGCCAGACTCCTCGACGGATGCAGAGTCATGGGTATAGAACCTGAATTCGGCGGCAGAATGTACAATGCCGAGAGCATAATCGAGGCGGTCAAGACCGCCGTGAGAGCCAACAGGAAAGTCGATTATGTAAAACCCTGCGTGTTCCTCAGCGGGGAGGAGGTCGGCCTCAACCCAGTCGGCGTTCCCGCATCGCTGTCAATAACGTGCATACATATGGGGGCATACCTGGGAAACGCATCCTCCGAGGGTGCCAAACTGATAACATCTTCCTGGCAGAGACCGGACAACCTGTGCGGGCCGGCCGGCGCAAAAATCAACGGTGCTTATGTCACGTCATGCCTTGCAAAAAGAGAGGCTGTCCGTCAGGGTGCCAGCGAGGCTGTTATGCTTAACTCCGTCGGACATGTCGCGGAGTGTACCGGAGAGAACATATTCATAGTCAGAGGGGGAAAGATATTCACGCCCCATACATCCGAGTGTATATTGGAAGGCATAACCAGGAACTCCGTCATAGATATTGCCCGAAGCATGGGATACGAGGTCTCTGAAACTCAAATAACCAGGACCCAGCTTGTCTCGGCAGACGAAGTCTGGATGACCGGAACCGCAGCAGAGATCGTGCCGGTCACTTCTGTAGACGGCAGGACAATAGGTACCGGAAAGATCGGAGATATCACAGATAAAATCCATGGCAGGTTCCGTGAAATCACCGCCGGCAGGGACCCAGAGTACATTGGCTGGCTAGAGTACGCTGACTGAATTTTTGGGTTTGGGAAGCCGCATGAAAATCTGAGTCGGAGTGTTAAAGCGGGCGCGGTCGCACGGTATTTACGTGCTTCCTGCTCTTTTCCCTCCCTCAAGGTTCGATACATATCTAAGTATATCTTCTCTGAGTTTGGGGTATGCCTTAGGGTGCGGTTCCTCTCCGGCGGCCGCTTCCGAGATGAGATTCAGATGCTCTCTCACAAGAGTCTGCACATCCGCATACGATGAATCAACCCCATCCCATTCCATTATCTCTCTTACAATATTGTCCGATGAGATGTTCCTGTGCAGATACTCTTTCCCGACAGCCAATGCCATTCTGCCGCCGATATCATGATGGGTCAGCGGCACGCAGTCGTATGCCGGGGCAAGTCTCACTTTCCCATCCGGTCCGTGAAGAACGCCTATGTTTTTCGCGTGCATGTCCAAGTTTCCTATAGCTGCTGCGAATATCATCTGAGACGCAAGTGCACACACATCTTCGGAGGATGCATGTCCGGCAACGGCCGCTGCAATTTTGGCGTATGAGACTTTGCCCCCGAATTCCTGATATTTCTTGTTTCCGGATGCTCCGAGGACCTGATTGAAATCCTCTTGATGGATGCGGTGTCCGGGGATGTCAGGACTGCGGTCATAACGTTCCGCGACCAAAGCGTCCGCTCCTCCGAACTCCTCGATCCAAACCGAGTATGATGTCAGACCGATGGCCTTTGCCAGACGCATTGCGTATTCTTCGTCGTATATCATCGTGGGATGTTCTCCGACCGGTTTTATTATATGAGTGGAAGGATACCCGCAGTGAACTTTTTTCCAGCGTCCCCCCTCTCTCGCCAGCACGATCTTCGTTTGAAATCCTCCGAGAGATATCCTGCCGGACCTCTGATCGTTCCCGAGAGGATTCTCAGACACACGTTCAAAAAGTGTGCGGACCTCCTCGCCGGATATCTTTTCCGCGTACGGTCTCACGCAGTCTGTTTCGTCGGCATCGCGGATAATGAGTGCTCCGGCCACATCGCGTCCGAAACGTCTGAGCAATCCGAAAACATCCCTTTCATCTAAACGCGCGGTCTGTGCCAGCCAGGTGAGATTACGCCCTTCCGGAAGGATCTCGGCAAAGAAATTCTGTCTGCGCGGTTTTCCGGAGGCGGAGTATCTCGGACTCAGCGGGACGGCTAGGCTCATAACCGTCGAAAGGATGCCGTATCTCCGGAATGCTTTCGGATCTGCCGAAAAATCGAACCCTCCCGCATCCCGGCGTATGCTGCCGATTCTTGTCCCGTAAAGTTCCACATCGAGTTCAGATGCGGTCATTGTCTTCCTCGGTCGGGATATCGATCTCTGCATACAGCTTTACACCGGTCTTGTCCAGCATCATGAACAGGCGGTCCATCAGAATACCAGGCTTCCCCTGTTCCATCTCCCAGACCCATTTCTGCCCGGTACCGAGTAGTTTTGCCATCTCGCGCTGACTCATCTCATTGAGCAGTCTTCCCTGCTGGAGTATCTGTCCGAGGATGTACGGGCTGTCTATCTCCTTCTTAACTATCATTTTGACTCCGATTTCAACTTCAATATACTCGACTTCTAAATCGGATTCAAAATATTTGAATTTATTTGGGGTCTGCCGCTATTCCGGCAGACACGCGGCTGCGTGCGTGTGTCCGTCTTGCGGGGAAGAGATCATGATCGTGAAAATAAGCAAATTGTTTGAGATTGATATTTTATCCGACGGAGCGAGTGTCTGTTATCTTAAGAATAAGTAAATGTCAAATTTTCTCAAGAATGAAATCAACTGTCGAGGTCAGGTTTTAACTATAATCTATTCCGGACAGCAAAAAACATGGTATAATTATTCTGTATTCTGTGCGGTTGCGTTGCTTTCGAAACTATTCCTTCATAGAGAATCTTCACTTTTTGTTTTGAAGACCACAAATTTGCTTGCGAAATAATTGAGTATTATTTCTACCACACTGACTGTGATCTTTGCGGCCAGTCCGTCAATACTGAAAAGAGGCATGTTCATTCCGAGGCCGTAATACAATGCGGGGAATGCTGCGATTGCCACCAGCCCCGTCATTATTCTCATGAAGAAGAACGAGCCTATTTCTTTCACAAGGACATCCCTTTCCAGCGAACGGCTCAGAAACACAATCCATTTGTTCACAACAAATGCAAACGACACAGCACAGACCCATGACAGGATATTGCTTGCGCTGACATCTATGTCAATCCAGACAAACAGCGCATATGTAAGCCAGCTTACTATGATCGTTCCCGCACCGCAGACGAGATAAAGTATCCCTTCCCGATATTTTTTGAAAATATCCGTAAAACTGTCCATGTGCCCCGATTTCCTGATACAGATGTACAATAATATTTTTTGTGCCTCAATAGGCACGGCGGATGTCTTCGGCCGAATATTCCCCTGACAGCACTTTTCTGTACAGGGATTCGATCTTTGGAATCAGCCCGTCCCACTTGTACGCCTGCGACCGTATGGCCGCATTCTTTCCCAGCTCTTCGGTGTAACTGCGGTCATTGATGAGCATATTGATAGCCTGCGAGAGGGCAGCCGAGTCTTTCGGAGGAACAGATATGCCTCCGTCCCCTACGGTGCCGGGAAGTCCGTTGACATCGGAGTACACTATCGGCCTGCCGTGCGCCATTAGTTCCGTCGCGGCAAGACCGAACGATTCGAACAGAGACGGCATGACGAAAAATCTGCATGACCCCATGAGCCTTTCCTTTTCGCTTTCTTCCACCCACCCTCTCATCTCTATCCTGTCCTCCAGGCCAAGTCTGCGCACGGCCCTTTCAAGATGCTTCTGTTCCGGGCCTCTGCCGCATATGATAAGTTTAAAATCAACATCCCGCATCGCTTCGACAAGAAAGCCGAGTCCCTTCGTCTTCACCAGTCTGCCGAGGGACAGTATGAATTCTCCGTCTCCTTTCCCCATTTCCGGGTACCTTGACAACCCCGTAGGTACGGATGTTACATACTTCGGCGGATATCCTCTTCCGATGAGATCATTTCTGACGTGGTCGCTGACCGCGATTATATGATCGAAAGTATCCAGACAGGACGAAAACCTTCTGTCATTCATGGCCGAGAACCTCGCCTGTATTCCAATGCCCTCGCCCCACATGTTGTGGTATGTAAAGACTTTCCTGCCGTCGTATTTTTTCATGTCTTTGTTGTAGCTCGGAGCCCATCTGTAGTTGTAATTCGCTACGTCCGCGTCGATTCCGTTCAGTGTCTCCAGGATATTTTCGGACGAAATGAACGGCGGGTTGTAGATATTGAGCATCTTCGATCTGAGCCTGATTATCCTGTAACCGAATTCCGTCATCTCCTCTTCCGGGGTGTCCGGCAGCCTGCCTGTGAGTACGGTGACCTCATGGCCTTTGGCGGCGAGCAGCCTGCTCGTGTCATGCATCCTGTGTTCGATACCGCCTGTGAACGGATAAAAGAACGGATTAACGTCAACAATTTTCATTTCCGGCCGCCTGTGTGTGTAATAACATGATAAGTAAATAACCATGTCAGTTATATTCTGCGGACTGTTACAGGGACTCAGCAAAACCCGTATATGCAGAGGACGGTGCCGTCCCGGTGTATCAGGGGCAGTGAATGGAATGAACGAACAGATTCCGGTTACGCTGGGGATATGCGCTTACAATGAGGCAGCTAACATAGAGAAAGCGATAGGGTCTGTTTACGAGCAGGTTCTTGACGGATTTGAACTCGTAAAGGTCATCGTAGTATCCAGCGGCAGCGACGACGGTACCGATGATGTTGTTAAGAAAATCGCCGGCGAACACGGCTCTCTCACACTAATACGCCAAGAAAAGAGGGAGGGAAAAAATTCGGCCATCAATTGTCTTCTTGACAGCAAAGACACGGAGATCGTCGCCATAATGAATGCAGACACGGTATTCTGCGGCAGATAGTGCCTCCAGAAATTGCTTGAGCCATTTATGGAAGAGAATGTCGGTATAGTCGGAGGACATCCGATCCCCGTCAATGACAAAAAAACCGCGGCCGGGTTCGCGTCGCACACGATCTGGCTGATGCACCATTACGTTTCTATGGTGCAGCCGAAGATCGGAGAGATTATCGCATTCAGGGATATAGGCATAAGGCTCTCAACAAGAAATTCCGGCGACGAAGACGCCCTGAAAATGGAATTGGAGAAAGCGGGGTACAGGAGCATATATGCACCGGATGCAAAAATATACAACAAAGGTCCGGAAATTCTGAGTGATTTCATAAAACAGAGGACCAGAGTTAATATTGGTGAATCCTGCATAAAAATGGAGCACGGTCTGGATATTCCTACCAGAAACATGAAGGTGCTGTATCCAGCATTCATCGATACAATGAAAGAACTTGGTCCCCATCCCGTGATGCTGATCATATCTGCAGCGGCCGAAACATACTCCAGGGCCAAGGCATATCTGCATGTAAGATTCGGAAAAGGAGACATAAGCGTATGGGATCCGGTCAAAACCACAAAGAAACTATAATGTTTCCAGTTGATTAGCGCAATAAGGGAGGCAGACATAATTATCGGCCGAAAGCATATGAAGATAGATACGATGGTTCTGCTTTCAGTCGCACTTTGCGCAGTCGTACTGGCCGGTGAACTGACAGCATATGGCACCGATTTCCACAGCTACAGCGCAGACGCGGAGTTCGGAGATGGCCGCATCAGCCTCTCGGTGACCTCGTCCGGTTCGGACACATACTCCGCGGTGTTTACGGACAGCGGAACACACGCACCTGTAACCAAGCTTTACATATACCTTGATGAAAGGTACGACGAGTTTTTAGAAGAGGCCAGAGAGGCATCGGGACTGCGCGGTACGAATCAGGAGTATTCCGCAAATCAGGTGTACAAGTCGCTCAGAGCGAGAGGATTTAACGATATCTCGATATGCAATGACGCAGAACTCTACGCCATGCTGGGCGGCAGCGGCATTTCCGAGGGCCTTCTTGTAATGTCCTACGCTTTGCCGGAAAGCATTTATTCAGGATCCCCCGGCGATATTCTCTTTAAATGGATCAGCAGCGGCGGCAGCCTTTATTGGATGTCGTCTCCCATAGGTATGTTCTATCGAACCGGGGACAGACTGTCGAAGGCAGAGAATGCTCAGGAACTTTTCTTCGGGGCGGAGTGCGTCAACGCGGAAGACACAGACCCTGCACTGTCTGTGATTGACGGCGGCGGACTGACCGACGCTCTGTATCTGAAATGGAACAGGACCCTCTACGGGCTGAAACTGTCGTGTATCGAGGGTCAGGTATCGATGGGGTTCTCCATGAACGGGTATTCCAGCGTGTCGATGGTACCCTTCGGCAGCGGTATGATATGCGTTATCGGCGGGCACTACGACAGATATCAGTGCGACGACGTATCGCAGATCATAGCTTCAGGCATATCGTGTTATTCCAAAATCCTGGGGGTGAGAACCGGAACTGTTACAAGAGGTACGGCCGAGATCCTGTTCGACACACCATCCGATGATGGCAATATATCCGTTTATGTGTCGATAGGAGGGTATTACACGGTATTCGGGAGGTCTCTCCGTGCTCAGTGAAGCCGGTTCTCCGATATACTCTGCGGGTTCGCTGTTCAGACACCCGATATTCCTGATCGCCGTGATCGGGATAGCGGCAAGGCTTCTCATCTCCCCATTCGCAGAAGTCGGTTACGATTCGGATTTTTGGGCAACTATTATCAGAAATCTGGAAAGCAGAGAGGGACTGTACGGTCTCGAGGGATACTATTATTCCCCCGTTTGGGGTTATATTCTGTCTTTTATGTCAGTGATTCAGGAATTATTCCTCAATATAGACGTTATGGGATTGAGGGCAGTCGAGGCATTCCCGGTGGAATCCTACACAGACTGGTTCTTCTCTGCGACGGTGACATCGGTAGCTTTCAACTTTTGGATAAAGATACCGTTCATGATAAGCGATCTGCTCGTAGGCTATATCGTATACCGGATCATCAAGGACAAGACCGGAGACATGAAAAAAGCGACCGTCGGATTCGCTTTGTGGTTCTGCTGTCCTCTGGTGATCTGTGTTACATCCATCTCGGGGATGTTCGACACATTCTCGGTTCTGTTCACGCTGCTGTGCGTTGTAATGGTCAGGAAAGACAAACTGTTCCTGGCGGGAGTGCTCTTGTCATTCGCAGTGCTTACGAAATTCTTCCCTGCATATTTGATATTCATACTTATGGCATACGCTGTCGTGAGACATCGCGGCGATGGAAAGGCGGCGGTATCTTTACTGAAGGCCTCCGCAGGAATGGTGCTGGCTTTCCTGGTGTTAATGGCCCCGATCATAGCCGAAGGCAGTCTGTCTGAAAGTCTTCTTTTCATAACATCGAGGGCCGGCGGCACCGATGCCGTAACATTCATAGAGGAGTTGGTATCCAAAGGTGCCATAGCCATATATCTGATCGGAATATTCTTAGCAATAGTCCTCGCTTTCCTGCTGGCAGGCAAAAAGAAAGATGAGCTTGATGATTCTTTCTTCAAATACACCCTGCTGATGGTAGCGTTCGTGTTCGTGTATCCGCCCACGCCTCAGTATCTGATGCTTTTGATACCGTTTCTTGTGATATACATGTTAACGCAGGATTGGAAATTCAGATGGAGCTGGCTGCTGATATCTCTGGGCGGAACAGCATTCATACTCAGCGGCAATTTCATGCTGTTCCTGTCAATCGGCACATTCACAGACCTGATGTCAATGGATCTGATAATATCAATGATAAACTGGTTCCATACGCCTGTGCTGCCCGGAGTCTCTCTTATGCATATTCTATACAATGCAACCGGAATGATACAGTATGCAGGCATACTTTCGATAATAGCTCTGTTTCTGAAGGAAAGATATGCCGGCAGCCGCGGCGGACCACGGATTATATCTTTCGGTTTGCCGCGGTTCTCCTCTTATAGACAACCGAAATCATGAAACTCGCCGCGATGACGGCAAATATGAAAATTACCGTGAACATCTGGGCCTCGTCGCTGCCGAAATAACCGAAGAAGAAATCGCTCATCAGCATGATCACACCGTATTTTGCCAAACACCCGATCACAATATACAGTATTGACTTCTTTAGGTCCCATCCCGCGATTTTTATAAAAGCACCGCAGAAAGGGATCATCGGTGCGATGCGGTTGAGCAGAATGAGCCGTTCGTCGCCCAAAACCAGAAAACCAATGTATTTGCCGACCATTCTTTCTATCCTTGCCGGGATCTTTATGCGTCCTGCGATGAAATACAGCACAGCAACTCCCAGAATCTCCGCGGCGATAGCCACGGTAAGCAATTCAAGACCAAAAGATATCTCCGGACGGTACATGAAGGACAGAACAAAAAACAGTTCGGGAAGGGTCGGGAAGACCAATGCATCTACAAGAAATATGATAAATATACAAAGAAGCAGTCCCCACTCACCGTTCGAACCAAACAGACTGAATATCCAATCTCCGATGCCAGACATTTCTCAGTTACCCCCGTTACCGGGGGACCGTCCGCCGGGATATGTCTTGCGATCCCACCTTTTTCCCATATCCGTCATGAAATCGTGCAGTCCGAATTTGGAGATTATTTCCTGCGGAGTCCTTCTGCGGAGCAGAACGGCAGCAAATAAAGTCATCAGACCTGAACCGACCAGATCCATTACGACATCTCCCAGAGTATCATGCACGGAGTACGCCATATATGCATAACTGAACGTGCAGTCTACAAACCACTCGAGCAGCTCCCAAAGATTGCCGAACCCGAACCCGATCACGAACAGCATGAAAAAGAACGGCCCTTTCCCCAAATCTATCCTTGCCGTGTATGACTGTATTGTAAGCAAACCTATGAATGCAATCAGCGTGACAACGAAACCTGCAGAAATATGCGCTATCACATCCCAGTGAGGTATCCACATATATGTTCCGAAGTAGAGTGCCGAGCCATGAAGATAAAGCAGGCCCTCGATTATGGCGATGAACCAATACGGTGTTATGAACTTGTCCCTCACTCTGAGCAGCGGAAGCACAATCGATATGATAAACAGGACAGCTTCTGTGACCACAACATACATCATCTCGTGGTCTTTGCCGTATATGCCTGCAAGAGTCAGCAGAACGTATATTAAGAATCCCAGAGGGAGCAGAACAAGGCATACCCGATCGATCGTCTTCTCTTTGTTACTTCGTGCCATGCCGCACCTCCAAAAGGATGTCCGACTGTATGAGTCTGATGTCTTTCCTTTTCATATACATCATAACGGCGATTATTGCCAGAACGCAGAACGTCAGGGCAAAAGCGAATTCGTCGTCGAGCCAGAAGTTCGCCTGTGCCTCGTCCGCGACACCGTACTTAAGGTAGAAGTAATAGACTCCGTAAGAGAATACATTGGATACTGCAAGAGTCATGAACAGGAAGTAGGTGCAGAACATCACCCTGTCCAATTTTATTTCGGTATAGGCCACCATGCACAGAACTATGCATGCGCCCAGAGCAACGAACAACGGAGTCGCGACGGCGAATCCGGAGAAGTCGGCGAAAGAGGTACCGCAAATTCCGATTATCAGGAATATATTCAGAGTAACAGGGATCCACAGCTTTATGCTGTTTCCTCTGAACGATTTATACAGGATGACGACAGACAGAATGACCGACAGTATGCCCGGCATCATAAGATCTGCCTGCCTGCCGTTGATTCCCGCGCAGACTGCAAGCACAGACAGAAGAAATGTGCTCACATAGATCGGTTTCCGCGGACCCATGCGGTGTCATCGCAAATTGCGTTATAATTGTTTTCATGCCGTTCATATGCGAGAGAAAAATTAAATCTCTGCTTATAAGCCAAGAGGCCGTTTCCGAATACCCCCTCGGAGGACTTGTTTTTGCTATAGCGCCGCCGGCGTGTGCATGCAGGATGTATCGAAACGGTGTCGGCCGCATACATCGCACATAACGCCCTCTTGGGGCAGACCGCCGGGAGTGTATTGTTCGGCTGCCTGCATCGGTGCCCCATAATGTATGCAGTCAGAAACACGCAAAGCCTAAATTACTGTTTATCGCATAGACGGTCCATGGATTCCCTTCGGGCAGCAAGATACCCGTTTCTGAAAGAGGCTGCACATTTCGCCGAAGAGAATTCCGCCGATATCGAATCTCTCATCACATCCCATACGTATGCCAGTGCCAGGAAAAGGGGTTTGGAGCGCGTTGTGAGCGCAATATCTCAGTATAAAGTGAGCGATGTTCCCCTCCTCCAGGAATATGACCGCCTTATGGAGGTTCTCTCTTATCCTTACGCAAGAATGATCGTGTCATGCGTCAACGACCGTTTTCTCAGAAAGAGATACGCTCTCGCGGAAGCATCCAGAATGAATGATCTGCTTTCCAACGACCGCACATCCGATATGGCGGTTGCAGAAGAACTCAAAGTCAGATCGACAGCCGACACAGACGGCATGGTCAGCATGCATTTCTGCGACTATCTCCGATTCTCCCATGTAATGAAAGCCGTGGAATGGAAACTGATCAACACCGACCTGAGGAGCGGATTCGTCCGTCTGAGTTCTGATAAATTCGGCAGACTCCTGCAGAACGCACTCCAGGAACGGATAGAATCGGAACTGCCGCTGAATGTGCCCAACGATTTCAGGAAGGCTATCAGAAACGATATCGATCACATCAGCGTGATCCTGACCGAGACCAAGAACAAACTGAGTCCGACCGGCGGCGAAGGCATGAACTACGATTATCTTCCGCCGTGTATGAGGACCATACTCGCAAGTGCGCAGAACGGGGTGAACCTCCCCCACAGTGCAAGATTTGCGCTGGTCTCGTATCTCAATGCACTCGGCCTCAGCTACGAACAGATAATCGCGCTGTTCGCACAGTCCCCTGATTTTGACGAATCGAAATCAAGCTATCAGATAAAACATATAACCGGCGAAGACAGAGGCGGCGAAGGTTACACTCCCCCCGAATGCGCCACTATGAAAACCAACGGCATCTGTTTCGACGCGGACAGCTTGTGCGGGAAGATCAATCACCCACTGTCATACTACAGAATAAAATCCGGACGCACCGAGCGGCAGTAAAATACCGTCTGACTGCGGCACGTATGAATAATGCGGCATCAATCGTTATTTATCCGAAGACCCGGAAAGATTTTTCCATGTAATGATTCCTCTTTGAACGGCGGTAATATTGCCGACGGCGGCAAACCATATCATCATTATCTCAAGCCAGGATACGGAATATCCGGCCACGTCCAGTGACGGATGTCCGAAAGATAGCATTATGAACTGCACTATCGGAAAGACCGTGCTCAAAACGACTCTGTCGGCTCTCCCCAGAAGTCCCGCATAGAGGCGGGGTGCACCGATCGCCTGCGCCTGCGTCCCCATATATGATGTCAGAAGTACACCCACAAGTGCCAGCAGACCGATGTACGGATTACACCACGCACTGACCGCCACCCCGCCTATCATGAAGACGTCCGCATACCTGTCGAATACGTGATCAATATAATCTCCCTTGCTGGATGCTTTTCCCGCAAGTTTGGCGACCTTTCCGTCAAGCGCGTCAAAATAGCCAGACAGCAACACGGCGGCCGCACCCGCTATCAGAAGATAACGGTATTCAAAGCTCAGATAGAGAAGCAACCCCGAAACGAACGCCAGGATCAGACCTATCCATGATATAATGTTGGGATTGATGCGGATCATCCTCTCGGCTGCGGGGATCAGGAAGAAGTCCGCTTTTTTCCTCTGCCCGTCTAAAACCATTTCTCCAATTCTCCTGTCCAGTTAACATTGCCGGGTAGGTATTTATCGGTATTCCCTGCAACAATGCAATCGATCCTGTCGGCCGTTATCGCAACGGAATCTTCCGAAGAATCCAGTTCGAATACCGGTACGCCGCATTCGGATGCTTCGCAGAGTATGACATCCAATATCTCCGCCTGAACATTCTCGGTCACTTTTCCGTCGGAATAACCCCTTTTCCCGAGTCTTTCTGCCAGCATGTCCGGGGCGCACCTCATGACGATAATCCTGTCGCAGTTCACGCAGTGGGATATGTGCCCCTCTATGAATATCAGTTCTTTTGTTCTGTACTCCTCAAGCGAGATATCCAAACGATCCGTGTCGACGCAATAAGTATCCCTTTTATTGTCCCTATTTCCGAGCAGCCCGTTCTTTCGTATGTGTTCGTCAAGATCCAGCACCTCGTATTCCCTTAACCGCAGCTCTTCCGACAGCCGCGTCTTGCCTGTTCCCGGTGTGCCGGTTATAGCTATCATCATACTATCACAGATACCTGTCGGCTCTCTGAAGGACACTGTCCCACGTCGGTATGTTTGTAAGTGCTCCCACTTCCTCGACTACGAAGGATGCCACCGACGACGCCAGTATGAGCGACTCGAGGACACCGTATCCTTTGTACTGTCCGCAGTAGAATCCTGCACGGTACGCATCTCCGGCCCCGGTGGCATCTCTGAACGTTCTGCCCTTTATCATCGGTATCGATACTGTTTCCCCTCTGATCTTGGCCGTGCTCCCTCTTTCGCCTTCTGTGCATACGACGAGATCCTTTTCGATGTCCAGCACATTCTCCGTGCCGAGGTATTTTTCGATTGCCCTCGCCTCATAATTGTTGCAGAACAGGGAATCTGAGAAGACCATGGCCCTATGCATGCTTTCGGCGTTCCATCCCTTGTAGACTTCCTGTGCCGGATCAAGGGAAATGCTCGCACCGCAGCCGCTGATCTTCTCCATCAGAGAAATGTAATACTCCGGATCTCCCGTACAGAAATGCACATATTTCGATACCAAAGCATTTTCCGTGAGCGAAATATTAAGTTTGCTGGCACTTCCCTGGGGTCCCTGATAGAATATGACTTTCTGTCTCATCTCCGAGTCATTGACGACCAGTGCCTGGGATGTTTCAAAACCTTTGACTTTTATCATCTCGTTCATTATGAGGCCGGAGGCTCTTACACTGTCCTCATACTTGGAAGGAAAATCGTCACCGACGAATGCGCATATAGCCGTCGGAACACCGAGCATCGCGGCAGCCGTCGCTATGTTCGTTCCTGTCCCTCCGAGAGTCGTGTTCTTGGATATGATATCCACAGACTCGTTTATTTCTGGAAATTTTGCAATCGAGACTATCTGGTCTATCGTCACATGACCATAAACTGACAGGAACGGTTTTACGCCGGCCATGGATGTCATAGCACCCGCGGGTATTAATGATTTTACCGCTGTTTTCTTTTGCTTACGATATCCGCATACAGAGATTCCATTCTTTTTCCGACCGACTCCATCGAATACGATTCGGCGGTCTTCCTGGCATTGGATGATAACATTTCCCCGCATTCCAGACATTTGGCTATAGCTTCCGCACACTGTTCGGGAGTATCCTTGAAGAAGAACCCATTCACGCCCTCCTCGACAACATCGAGAAATGCCCTCCCGTCGGAACATGCGGCCGGAAGACCGCATGCCATAGCCTCCGCGACGGTGAGTCCCTGTGTCTCGAATCTTGATGCGGATACCGCGGCATCCGATGCGGAATAGTAGAGTGCCAGCTCGTCATCGGGCACGAATCCGGCGAATATCGTTCTGTCTCCGAGTCCTTCTTTTTTTGCGAGATCTTTCATGTCCTGAAGTGCCGGACCCTTCCCGACTATCAGAAGTTTTACATCATCCGGCAGGTACCTCATCGCCCTTATCGGTATGTCTATGTTCTTTTCGTAAGACACCCTTCCCACATGAATTACTACTTTTTCTGCCGTAAGTCCGTGTCTGTTTCTTATCCCGGAGCCGTCAAGCCCCTGTCTGAACCGGTTCACGTCTATCCCGACAGGTATGACCTCCGTCCTCTTCGTCATGACTCCGTTCTCCTCGAACTCGGTGAGCGTTGCGGGGGTGAGTGCGATCACGCAGCTCGGTCTCTTCAGCAGATTTCTTATGTAAATCCATGCCAGCCGGGTCTGCATGCCGATCGGCACAGGCAGCGGAGAGTAGTATTCCATTGTATCGACCACATTCGTGCAGTATGTCGCAACTGCCGGGATACCGGTCTGTCTGGAGACGATGAGGCCTTTCAGTGCCATGAACGCTATGCCGTGTATGTGGATGATGTCGATATCCAGGGATTCGATGAGTTCTCTCTTCCCCGATGGGAACAGCGGAAGGAAATAATCCGGATATTTTCTGAATTTCATTGCCGGGAAATAGCTGATCCCGGGCTTCCTCTGATCCTCTCCGGGATCGGGAGCTATCACAAATACCGTATGGCCCAGATCTTCCAGGGACTTGCTGAGCGTCATTACCGCCGTGACAACGCCGTCTCTGGTCGGGAGATAGCTGTCCGTCATTATCGCTATTCTCATGTTCCTTCTTCCCATCCCGACATATATCCCTTCTGGCCGTCGGTCAGAGAGTCGATCTCTATACCCATCGAACGCAGTTTGATCTCCGCTATTTTGATGTCGATGGAGTCCGGAACATTGTACACTCGGTTTTCCATATTCCGGCTGTTTCCTAACAGGTATTCCATACTCATGGCCTGGGCTGCGAAACTTGTGTCCATTATCTCTGCCGGATGTCCCTGTCCCGCCGCCAGGTTCATCAGTCTGCCGTCCGCTATCAGGTACAGTTTTCTTCCGTCGTCCGTCCTGTACTCGTCAATGAACTCCCTGACTTTGCTGACAGATACTGACGTTTTACACAGGTCGCTCTTGTTTATCTCATTATCGAAGTGCCCCGCATTGCCCATAACACATCCGTCTTTCATGACTCGGAAGTGTTCCCCGCGGAGAACATCCCTGCACCCGGTCACAGTCATTATTATGTCTGCAGTCTTCACGGCATCGATCATTCTCATGACCTCATACCCATCCATCCTGGCCTCTATCGCCTTTATCGGATCGACCTCACAGACCGTTACCAGTGCGCCGAGTCCTTTTGCCCGCATGGCTATTCCTTTTCCGCACCATCCGTAACCTGCCACAGCAAGATGTTTTCCGGCAACGACCAGGTTCGTGGCATTCATCCACCCGTCGAATGCGGATTGTCCTGTCCCGTATCTGTTGTCAAAGAGAAACTTCATCTTGGCATCGTTCACCGATATCACGGGGAATTTCAGTTTCCCTTCGGATGCCATCGACCTGAGCCTGACAACGCCCGTGGTCGTCTCCTCGTTGGCACCTCTGATGTCTCCTGCCGCATCTATTCTGGATGTGTGTGCCATGGCAATCAGATCTGCACCGTCATCTATTATCAGATCCGGCCTCATATCCAGAATTTTATTGAGATTTGAATAATATTCTTCCTGAGTCTCTCCTTTTTTTGCATAAACGTCCAGACCGTATTCCTCTCTCAGAGCAAGGGAGACGGAATCGTCCGTCGAAAGAGGATTGCAGCTGGCCAGTTTTATATCGGCACCGCCGTTTGCCAGCGTTATCGCAAGGACACCTGTTTTGGCCTCCGTGTGAAGCGCCATTCCGATCTTCGTGCCCTCGAACGGCCTGTCTCTGCGGAATCTTCTGTCGATCTCTCTCATGACGGGCATGTGCTCATATGCCCATTTCAGTCTCAGGCTGCCTTTTTCCAAAAGTTCATTCACTTAAACACTCCTCCGGACTCCGATCTGAGTGACGAACATATCTCGTTTATTGTTTCTCTCCTGTTCTCATCGTTGGAGAATGTTTTGATCAATTCGTCTATTGTTTCACCCCTTCCTTTCATCTCCCTCACAAAAATGATCATATTCTCAAGTGCTCTGGTCATCTCGTCCGATATCGACACGGCTGCTGTCCGGGATGTCCTTGAAAGAGGGTTCAGATCGATGGATATTACAATCTTCCCCATATCTGCCAGGGCTTTCGCTCTGTCTCCGTCCTCTATCGGAACGAGAATGACGTCGGAATCATATATTCCGGATTCGGTGCAAAGTGCGCGGTCGGAACTCAGCCCCGGTATCCTCGCATCCGGATCTGCACCCAGAACATTCTCGGCACCGTTTTCCTCCATGTGCGATATCAGAAGTTTCATTCTTTCTTCTGTTCTGTGGAAGATATTGATCTCTATCTTTGCGGGGACCTCCTGCGCCAGGATTATCAGATTGCGGGGGTCCAGGGCTGCGGCGTTGCCGTTCACACATATTACCGGGTTCTTTGCCTTAAGAAGGAAGGCTGCGGCTGCTCTCTCCGCCTTAACGGACTGCGCAAGACTTCTCTCTCCCATCATATAATCGAAAGCTTCTCCTCTGCCGTGGGATATAAGTCCCGTCCGGGTTACCAGGCCCCTGTCGGCCATTTCGGCCAGCCTTTCCCGGGCCATAAGGGATCTGTAACGGGGATGGTCCGTAGGTATGCTCACATTTTCACGTAAGCACACAGTTGATATAGATTTATGTTCTAGCAACGGCCGCATGCCTGATATCAGAATTGTACTTGTGGGTTCCAAGTTCGAAGGTAATGTGGGTGCCGTTGCCAGGTCGATGGCAAATTTTAATCTAAGCGAATTGTACCTCGTGGAGCCGTGCATGATCGGCGATGATGCATACCGCCGTGCTAAACACGGTGCCTGTATTCTGGAAAAAGCTGTCACAGCGGATTCGATAGAAGAGGCGACGCGCGATTGCTTCCTTATCGCCGGTACAAGCGGGATAACAACAAAGGGGGACCGAAACTATACCAGGATGCCTGTTCCTGTCCGGGAGTTCGCTCAGAATGTATCCGGATACGGCGAAAAAATTGCGATAATATTCGGAAGAGAAGATCTGGGCCTATTCCAGGAAGAACTGAACCGGTGCGATATTCTGATCAATATTCCAACCGGAGACGATTATCCGGTACTCAATCTTTCGCACGCGGCAACGCTGGTCATGTACGAACTGTTTTGTACGGAGAATGTGACGAGAAGGCCTGAGCCTGCTGACAGGAAGGAAAAGGATTACATGTTCGGTTTCTTCGATGACCTGACGGATGCTGTAGGATATCCCAAACACAGGAGAGAGGAAACCTCTGTGATGTTCAGGCGCATGATGGGACGGTCGATCCCGACCAAATACGAATACAACACAATAATGGGAATATTCGGCGATGCGTCTAAGATAATAAAGAACGGTAAGAAATGGGAATGAACAGCATTATTCCGTGATTCCCGTCGTGTTCCCCGTATGCAATCTCCGGCATTATCCCTGTTCTGTTGCTTATGTTGCCAGATATCTCTTCCGAGTCTGTTCTGCTGATCTTTGAGTCGGATGTCACTGCTATCTTGCCGTAACCCGGATCGGCATCAAAGAGGTATTCATCCATCGCACGGCCGGCCGCACGGACAGGGTCGTAGGACGACTGATATGCTATTGTGTATACTTTCTCGCTTAATGTACTGAAAAACGGACCCTCCAACATGCTGTATATCCGGATTATCGCTTCCTTCATCAGTTCGTCTGCCGATGATACAGCCGCGTTCATCCGGAGTACATCTCCGCCCCTGGACGGTATCTTGCCTATGTCGAACAGTACGGTCCTGTCAGACATTTGAATTATTTTTCTCATCTGTCTCATAGCCGTTTCTCGGCGCACAGTCTCGAATGGCATAGGCACACTAACGACCGATATCATCCTGGCCCCGGACTCCTTTGCGCACTCCCCTACTACGGGAATGGTTCCGGATCCTGTCCCGCCGCCCAGCCCCGCCGTCACGATAATGTTGGAATAGCCTGCCAAAGCCTCCGCGATTTCATCCTTATAGTCAAGTGCCAGTGCCCAGCCGAGATCGTGATCTCCTCTGCATCCGTCGACATTGCTGTCTGCCATAGATATGACAGAATCGTGGTTCCCCGTGTTTATTGTTATCACAGGAATTCCTGACGTCTTCGGTATCCTTGACACTGTATTGCAGCCGGCTCCCCCGGAGCCTATGACTACGGTTCTTCCGGCAAAGTCATTCATCAGGATCCATCCTTGATCTGACATATTCTGTGACCGCCTTTCTCACGGCCTCGTCTGTAGAGACGGTATCCCCGTCGGTGAGCAGGGATTCTATGTCAAAATGTTTCTCTCTCTTATGTTCATTCTGAATTTTGGATATCTCTTTCGGGGTGAATTTTGAATCAATCATCTTCTGTATTGCATCCGAAATGGTCTCGGAAAGACTGTTGTATTCTCCCCTGTCAACGAGAGCCTGAAGAACAACCATTACGTCCGGAGTAAGTCTTACAGCGATTTTTTCAGCCTGATCCATATAAACGTCACAAAATAGAAGAACCGTAAATAAATATGTTGTGTAAAGGGTTTGACTTTGTCAGATAAACTTCCCGTTCATCCGAACAGAGCGCTCAGGCCTGCTGCTGCGTCCTCTTCGCTGACTGCCTCTTCCTCGGGTTCCTCTGCTGCCGCGGGTGCGGCTGCGACGGCTCCTCCGGCTGCGGGGGCTGCTGCCGCGGGTGCGGCTGCGACGGCGGCCGATGCAATGGCCTCCTTTATGTCAACTCCCTCAAGCGAAGCGATCAGTGCTTTGACTTTAGCTGCGTCTGCCTCCACTCCTGCGGCTTTGAGGATTGCTGTTACGCCATCCCCGGTTATGTCCTTGCCAGCAGAGTAAAGAACCATTGCACTGTAGATATACTCCATTTTTTTCAACTCCTCAGCCAAATAATGCGCTCAGGCCAGCTGCTGCGTCCTCTTCGCTGACCTGTTCTTCCTCTTCTTCGACCACCTGTTCCGCTTTCGCGGATTCCGCAATGGGTCTGACGGCTGCCGCCGCTGCCGAGTTTAATCTCGAAGCGATGGCATCGTTGCTGTATCCCGATGCGGAAGCCAGGGCAAGCATTTGTCTGTCTGCCTTAGCAAAAAGTATCTCGATGTTCTCTTTGGTTGGTATCGCGGCCGATATCGAGAGGCTCATTGCCTCCCTGAATGCCTTTGCGACGAGCGATGCGATCGTGTCCTTTGTTGTGTACGCGATCTCTATTGCCAATGCGCGGGCATTGTACGCGGCCGTAGCGAACATTGCAGAGTAATAGCCATCAGGTATCGCAAGCACATCCCTTCCGTAAACAGTGCCGTCTTCGAAGACAGCCCTGAGGTCCATACCCACTATCATGGGCAGGATCTCCAGCTTGGGTAGCATTGCGGCGACATTGGCCGGAACGGGTTCCCCGCTCTTAACCAGTGTCGCGTCCTTTTTGATAACTATCTTTCCAGCCTCGATTGCGGCTGAAAGGCCTATCTTCTGAAGTTCACCTATGATCGGACCCGGACCGAACGGCGTCGGCCCCTTCGGAACAATTATGTCCCTGGGTGCCAGCTGTCCCGGCTTTGCGGGGGCCGGTGTCATCGTCGCCTCAAGCACTTTGCAGAGCTTGAACGGATCCATGTCCGTTGCGACAAGGGCGCACTGGCCGTGCACAGATTCCTTAAGTCCTTCCAGTCCCGGTTTCTCCTTCGCGGCCTGCTCAAGTGCCAAAACAATCAGATTGTTCTTGGTCATTTTGAGTATGGCACGATCACGGAGTCCGGCCCTCATGGACTGGATCTGCCGTCCCGGAATACCGTGCATGTCGACCACTGCGACCACAGGGTTATCCAGGATGTCCTTGACGATCTCATTCAGGATGTCCTTCTTCCAAGTTGCGACGTGTGCCATCTTAGACCTCCTTACAATATCCTCTCCGACGGTCCCATGGATGTCTTGACATAGGCAGACGATATATTCGCCGCGCCTTTCTCCAGCTTAAGCGACACACGCTTTATGACAAGATCGATGTTGTCAGCGATCTCCTCTGCGGGCATGTCCACTGTTCCCACGGGCACATGGAAAGTTTTCCTGTCTTTCGTTCTGACGGTCACAGACTTGCGGAGGCTGTCCACCATCCCTGCGGGATCGGCTCCCGGAGGTATGGGCTTGGGCATCTTTCCGCGCGGACCGA
The DNA here is from genome assembly GCA_031267895.1 of Candidatus Methanoplasma glyptotermitis. GTDB lineage: Archaea > Thermoplasmatota > Thermoplasmata > Methanomassiliicoccales > Methanomethylophilaceae > Methanoplasma > Methanoplasma glyptotermitis. Next base: position 4,186 of record JAIRYF010000068.1, on the reverse strand, counting down.
GAACTGTACCCAATCTCTTACCGACGACCGCCATTAAAGGGGCCTCGGCAACGAAATAATCGGTGCTGTTCGCGATCTTCTTCGCCTGTTTTTTGTCGTCTGCGATCGTTCCGAGTTCCTCGGGAGTGATCACAAGATCGGCAACGTCCTTGGCTTTCAAGGCTAGTTCGCCACCACCAATCACACAGACTCTGATCGCCTTTCCGCGGCCGTTTGGAAGGATGATATCCTCCTGAATACGGTTCTTCGGTATCGAGAGATCAACATCTTTGAGATTGATGGCCAACTCAACCGTTTCAGTAAAATTGCGCTTCTTTGCACTCTCCAGTGCTTTCTGCACAGCCACTACGGTTGGTTTTTCTGCCAATTCAATTCCCTCCTTGTAGTGCATGCGAGCCGTGAGGCTCTCCTACAAGCAATACACCTTATGGGAACCTGATATTTAAAAGATAGAGACAGATGGTCCTATTCTGTTTTGTGTGGATTTCATGTAGATTGAGTCTGATACCTGTCCGTGAACGATCTGAAGGAATTCTGGGAGTGGGGACTGAAACTGGAGGATCCCTGGAAAGTCGCCGACGTATCCTACAGGGATGCCGGCGGGGAACAGGAGGTGCACATAAGGCTGGATGTTCCTTTCGGAATGAAGGTAAGATGTCCGGAATGCGGACGTATGTGCAAAGTCCACGATCGGATAAAAGAAAGAACGTGGAGGGACGTAGACATGAGAGGCATGAAGACATACATCCGTGCTGACATTCCGAGAGCGGACTGTCCCGAACACGGTGTGAAGCAGACGGATGTTCCGTGGGCAAGACCCGGCTCGGGATTCACGCTGCTGATGGAGTCCATGATTGTATCCATGGTAAGACAGATGCCTGTCAGGACCGCCGGAGATATGCTTCACGAATATCCGAACCGGATCTGGACAGTGGTGAGAGCATACACGGATAAGTTAACGGAAGGGCTGGACCTCTCCAAAGTAAGAAGAGTAGGTGTGGACGAGAAATGTTTCTCGGGAAGGGATTCTTTTCTTACGGTGTTCGCAGATCTGGACACACACAGAATAATATTCGTTACCGAAGGCAAGGATTCAGGAACTGTCGGAAGATTCAAAAGATTCCTGGCGGAACACGGCGGAAAGGCCCGGAAGATATCTGATTTCTCATGCGACTTCGGCAGAGCGTACATCTCCGGGATAAGGAAACACTTCCCTCTTTCCAAGATCACCGCCGACAGATTCCATCTGGTAAAGATGGCAAACGAGGCTCTGAATGACACCAAATGCGGTGAGCTGAAACTTGCCGTGAACAGAATGAAGGCGATGTACCTTCTTCTGAGGAATCCGAAGAACCTGTCCTGCGGGGACCTTGTCCTGAGGGACAGGATATGCCGGGACAATGAGGTTCTGGGCATAGCGTACAGACTGAAGGAATCGTTATGTTCGTTATACAGTATGGGCGATGTCTATTCCGCGGAACAGCATCTGAAGGGATGGATACAATGGGCAAGGATGGCGAAGATGTACCATTTTGTGAAACTTGCTGATACGGTTGAAAAGCACGCCGCGCATATCCTTCAGCGGTTCTCCTCACGGCTTACCAACGCTGTTCTTGAAGGAACTAACAGCATGATCTCTGTTATAAAGTCAAGAGCAAGAGGATTCCGCAGGACAGAAAGCCTGATCTCCATGTGCTATTTGGTAAGCGCGAAGGAGAAGACGGATATGTACGGACGGAGTGTGTAAGATGTCTTCATTCCGGGCTGCGCCCGGAATCATTTCCACACAAAACAGAATAGGACCAGACAGATCGGCAATTCGGGAGAAATCTCCAAGAATCTCAGGCAACTCCTGTCTGTCCAAAAAAATATGCAGGTCCGCCATGCATCAGAGGACCATGCCTCGAGGGAAACCCTTGTACGGCGGGCCGCACAGTTACAGAAAGTGACACGCAGGTTTAGATCATTTGGTTGCAAGGCATTCTTTTCATAACTACAAAAAGGACGAATCCTATCAGCAACACAGACGACCAGGCTGCTGCCGCTGTCAGATTCATGACAAAATTCCCGCTGTTTCCCGTCACCATCCCATACACCGGGAGAATGACTCCAACTGCATACGCTATCGTCAGTGACGCAATGAATGCCAGATTATAGTCATGTATTCTCACTTCGTATGCATATCCAGTGTACGGAAGTCCGAGTCTGTTGCAGACAATCTCTGTGTCAATAAGGGAGATAAACATCATCCCGATAATGATTCCAAACATCGAAAACAACAGCAGGATCGCCTCCAATTCCAAAACCAGCATTCCAGAGACGATAAGTACTATGGCCAGATAACCAAATGAAAATAAGATAGCACGCCGGTACGCACGGAGGTACACATGGCCAAGCCCCGGAACGAACGACCTAATCATCGCGGACGGCCTGTTTTTTTCATCATCATCAAGATGATCGTTTGTTAGCAGGCCTGCGCTCAATGCAAAAAATGATGCCGATGCGGCCAGAATGATCATATGTTCGCCGATATAGATAGCCAGCAACAGAGCAGAGGCATACAGTGTGACCAATACGACCCAGAATCTGTACTTTCTCTTCATAGAATATCTGTCTCTGAGTTATCCGGATATGCTTTGTATGATTTTAGAGCTGGGATGCTGCCATATTGAGCCCCGGTTCCGAGGAAACACTTGATGTTGCTCTGACCAGTGTGCTTGCAGCTGCTGTGGCGGTTGATGTCCGCAGTGCCCCTATTCCGCTTGCATACCCAGTCACAACGCCAACTGCAGTGGCAGCGGTGCTTATCTTTTCGGCCGCATCTTTGTCCATCAATCCCGTATTTCCTGCCACTGTAACTGTGACAGATGCAGTAAGTGCATACAGCCGATATAACTGCGCCTGAATCCGTGCGAAGCCTCCATTGTACTCCATCTCTTCGTCAGACAGTTCCACGCACCTTTATGGCATCTTCAGCTCATATTTGTTTAGATGTGCGAACTTCACATCACATTGCCGTAGTAGAACCCGGCCGTCAGGGATATGAGCACAATCAACACTGTACCCGCTAATATCTTCAACCCGAGTTCTGTGTTGTTCCATCTCATCTCAAATATCCCGCCGTCGAACGGCATTTTCCTCTTGTTGCAATACTCATTGACCTCAAGCGCAGACCACGTTATTGAAAAGAATACTACCGTCATCCCATAGAGGCTCATCATGAACGCCTCGTGTATGAGTTCGGGATCGTTGGATATCAGGCCGTTCATACCGATTGCCGCAAGCGTCAGTCCTATCAGAAAAACGACCAGCTGTGCGATTCCCCCTCTTTCTCTAAACACCGCAAGCTGTATGTACCCCGGCAAAAGACTCTTTGCCATCAGGCCGTCGCGATCGTGACCGTCTTCCTGCTCATACTCTGTCTTTGGACTCAGCCCTGCGAAAATCATTGCTGCAGCAGCTATAGCCGCCGCTACAGTGGCAAACCTCACGTGCGGAACTGATATGATCAAAAACGCAGAAAGCAAAAGCCAAATCGTACCGACTATAATGTACATTTTCTTCGCATTGTTGCTCATGTGTGAAACCATGCCTTGTTGTAGAAGTGGTTTGGAGAAAGTTTCATAAGGGCTTTGAAAGGTTCAGTGCCTACATTCACAATGACCTGTAGGTGTTAATATCATTTGCCAACTGTATGGAGCTTACAGTTGGATTTAAGACAAGCGTGGTAGCTACGTACTTTCCTGCCTGTGCGGCCGTTGTTGTTGTTGCAGCCAACGCTGCAGTTGACAAACCAAAAGAAACAATTGATCCAACGACACCTATAGCAACACCTGTGGCATACAATGCTTTATTGTTAGTTGCCGTGGCATACTGGGTCACCGCAACAGATACGACTGTTGCCACCGCGGAGACGAGAAAATTTAGGAACCCACCACCGTATTCCATTTCCTCCTCAGACAGTTCCACATACCTTTTCGGCATTTTCATCTCATAGTTGTCTACATTAGAAAACAATTCTATTCCTCCTTACTGTTTTTATGCAACAGTTGATTGGTGAATTGCCCGGCTCTGGTGAAACCCTCAGATAAATGTTAATCTCTCCTGTACATTTCACTCCCACGGCCGGCTGCTCCCTTAGAAAGAATGGCCCGCCCAGGATGGGATTGGTGTGCACAGGAGGAGA
>JAIRYF010000064.1 GCA_031267895.1 Candidatus Methanoplasma glyptotermitis | reverse complement strand
TAAAGCCAAACTGACGCTGAGCAGCTCGGATAACAAGCTGATAACATACGCATCCGCAGCATATGATTTCGTATTCGCACTCCGCGGAAACGAACTCGGAGTTTCTAAATCCGTAGACGATACAAACGGCGGAATCGCATTCGGCACTGCTGTCGGGACAGGCGACAAAGTCTTCGCGGTTATGAAGCTCAGGGGACAGACGGGAACACCTCTCGTGTGCTTCCTCGGATTCTTCAGCAGCGCAGGCACCGTTGACAGCACTGTCACGGGACTGCTCAAATCGATAACATCGTCAGCAGCACCTGCTTCCGGAGAAATAAAAGCCGGAGCCGTCGTGTCTGCAGGAGCAATCTCTGCATACATAACATTGGATGCATCTGAATTCACCGTGAAAGGAGAAGCGAACTTCCTGTACGCAAACGAAAAAGTAATGGGACTGTTGATCCTTTCTGATATAAAAGGCGAACAGTCCAATAATACTCCAGACCGATGAAAATCCGTCGGCATGTGCGTATATGGTATGCTTCCGTAATGAAGCCAAGAGCGTGATCTGCCGTCCCGAGACTCCGCAGTGTCTGTCGGCAGCCTCAGAAGACCTCTGCAGAAACTGTGTGCACTGCCGTTAGGGCAACCGGGGATGCCGTGTCAGATGCGATACCCGGCTTCGTACTTCTTGGGAAGAACAAACAGTTCTCCGTCCCTGTCGAATCCCACCGATGCACTCACCTCATACACTTCCTGTATAAGCTCTTCGGTTATCACCTTCTTGGGGTCGCCGACGGCGTATATTTTCCCTTCTTTCATGATTATGCATTCCTCGCAGTATCTTGCCATCAGGGAGATATCGTGTTCCGCTACCAGGATAGATATGTCTTTCCTGACCATTGCCCTGAGATATTCCATAACCTCAAGTTTGTATCTCATGTCAAGGTGCGATGTCGGTTCGTCGACCAGCATCAGCCTGGGTTCCTGAACGTACGCTTTGGCTATCAGCACGCGCTGCCTTTCCCCGCTTGAGAGCATATTCAGAGGTTTGTTCTGCAGATGAGACACCCCGAATTTATCCAGGGCATCTGTCACCGTCGATTCGTCGGTTTCAGCCTCCCACCATATATTTTTGAGATACGGATATCTTCCGAGCATCACAGTCTCGTAGACGGTGAGACCGAAACTTCCTCTCAGTTCGGCCGGGACATTGGACACTTTCTTCGCTATCTCTCCGGCTGTCTTTCCCCTGACAGATTCGCCGTCTATCAGCACATCCCCCGATGTGATCGGATGCAGCTTGTTTATGCACCTCATCATCGATGTCTTTCCGCAGCCGTTGGGACCTATAAGTCCCACTAATTTCCCGGAAGAGATGGAAAACGACATCCCCCGGACTGCATGATGTCCATCCTCGTAGTATTTGTGCAGATCTCTTACCTCAAGCAGCGGTTCAGCCATCGTACATCCTCCCTCTTCTTATAAGCAGATAAGCGAAAAGCGGAACTCCGATAATAGTTGTGATCGCACCGACCGGCAGTTCCTGAGGTATCATGACCATCCTCGCAAGTATGTCGGCAAAAAGCATCAGGACCGCTCCGATCACTATCGATGCCGGAAGTACGAGTCTGTGGTCCCCTCCGAGAATCATACGGCATATATGCGGTACGACAAGACCTACAAATCCGATTATTCCCACAAACGCAACGCATACCGCAGTGAGAACGGAAGCGAGTATCAGCATCCATCTGTTGAATACCTTCACATTCAGCCCCATCTGCCTGGCCTGATCCTCTCCGAGAAGGACGAGATTCATCTCCTTTGCCCACAGCAGAGGAATCAGAGAGAAAAGAACCGCCGGGAAAAACAGCAGCCACACCGTCTCCCACCCCACATTGGCAAAGCTGCCGTACAGCCATGTGAGAGCACTGTGCAACTTCTCCGACTGCGCCGTCACAAGCATTATCGTCATGATCGAAGAGAATGCCAGCCCAACGACTACTCCGCTCAGAACGTAATTTGTCGACGACCCTCCGGCCTTGGATGCAAGGAGCATGGTCAGGAAGAACGCGGCGATGCCTCCGACGGCCGCGAGGACCGGCGTTATATAGTTGCTTCCCTCCAAAAGGCCGAAGAACGTGAAATTTGCCGCAAGAGCCGCGACCGCGAATGTGCCCGCTCCCGAAGATACGCCCATAATATACGGATCCACCAGCGGATTCCTGATGACAGCCTGATAGATCGCACCGGCTATCGCCAGTCCCATACCTACTCCTACTGCAGATATCGCCCTCGGAAGGCGGGAATCGTATATTGCGCTTTCCAGATCGGTGAGGTTCTCTCCGTGTTTCTGCAGCGAAGATACCATCGCCGAAAATGCATCCGGTATCGAGACATTCCCGTAAGGACCGAAGGAAAGAGAAATCAGGAACATCAGGAACGCCATAACGGCTCCGATTATGATCACGATCATCAGACGGCGTTTGTTGCGTCTGACCTTGGATCCTTCGAAATTCCCGCAGAGTCTGCCTGCGCTCTGTTTGATATAATCCGGGAAAGATGTGTTCCTGCTTTTTGCTCTGAAGAAGAACACAGTCGTCAAAGCCGCCGCCAGAATCAGAACCAGGATCGGCAGGATCAGGATGTTCGAACCGGACTCTCCAGATTCTGATGTATTCCCTGCGGTTATGTCTCCGACGACAGCATAGAATCCCCCGTCGGTACCGACATAGATCCCAAGATCAGTGACCACCGGCGCGGACATAGCCCACTGTCTGACACTCTCCGGCTGCCTGAACATCCCCTTCATCTCGCCGTCCAGGGTCATGGCGTACAGATATCCTCCGAGCTTGTACTCTGAAATGTATATCGTATCGCCGTTCACCAGCGTCATTGCGGCCTTCACACTGTCGATGTCTGAGAAAACAGTCTCCAAGTTCCCCAGAGCATTGATCCTGCCGATTGTGATGTTTACAGATGTGAAGTACACTCCGTCATAAGTTTCGTTTTTAACCGGAAGGAAATAATTGCCGGTCAGACCCGTTTCTTCGGTGTAGTATATGCGGGTGAGCGTCTTGGTCAGCCTGTCGAAATTATAGACGGCAAGTCCCCCGTATATCGAATTCATCCCGCGGCCGTCCGAGAACCCTATGTAGATTGTGCCGCCGTCTGCGTAAGGTACGGTTACATTGCCCGTGACATACGACCCGTTCTTGTTGGTCGTGGTGTATGTATAGATGTTTTCCGAAACAATCTCCCTGCCGGTCGCCGCGTCCATAATGTAGAGTTTGCCGTCCAGAGCTCCGCAGTATACCAATCCGTCGGATACTGTCACGCTTGTGTAATAAACACGTCCTCCCAGTTCCGCCCTCCAAAGGACATCCAGACTTACAGGGTCAACGGCATAGACATAACCGCTGCTGGTACCGAAGAACATGGCCCCGTAATCATATGTTATCGAAGACGGACCTGTGTTATAGATTGATCCTGTCAGCGTGCGCCCGCTTTCGGGAGAGACTGACCTGTATGCCTTCTTTGGCGTTCCGTCAAGGAATTTGTAGGTATCGCTGTCTTCATCCACAGTTTCGTCATACATAGCACCTGCCAGCGTTCCGTCTTCGAGAGAAAGCTTATACAGGGTTCCGTTGGTCGCCGGAAGATAATAGTAATTTCCGATGACTGCGCCTGTGGCGATTTCATACCCCATGCCGGCCGGGAACTCGAAATTCCAGATTTCGCCCATGGTTTGTTGGTCATAGGCATAAACTTTCGGCGTCAGCTTGTGTACTGTGGAACCTCCGGTAACTATGATCACCCTGCCGTCCGCCACCAGAGTAACACCGCAGACAAAATTTCCGCTGCCGTAGTTTTGATCAAACAGCGTCTCAGCTGGAGAATCCGGGATGTTCGCGGTCTGATGCCCCTGCTGCGCGGAGTTGCCTCTGACCTGAGTCAATGCAGCCATATGCTCGGGCGTGACAGTCGGAACGATCCCTGCGGGATAGTATCCGAGCGCAACCGTATCTCCTGCGTATTTCGAATCCATGCTGCTCTTCTCGGCCCATCCGCCGCTTCCAAGACCGAAGAGCCTCCATGAGGTCTTCACCTTGCCGACGGTGAAATCATCTCTTCCTTCGATACTTACTTTCCCGGAAAGGGAGTAATTCAGACCGAGATTTTCGAGTGCCGGCCCAAGAATATCGCGGTACGTGGCACCGGCCGTATCCGCCTCTGTCCAGTAAACATCCCCGTTTCCCATGTCCACGAGCACCATAGGAGATGTGCTCTCTCCGTTGGAGAAATCCGACATCATCAGCGGAGATACCGCCAGGATGCATACGAACGCTGCTGCAATCAATTCTTTCTTCATATCGGCACTCAGCTAAATTCCATATCTTTGGTCAGCGACAGATAGTCTTTGAACTCATTCCCAAAGTATTTCGGTACTTTGATCCCATCCCCGAACGAATCCGGATGAAGGATTCTTGCAACCAGCTCTGTCAGCTGCACTGCGCGCGGCGCGGGACGGGAAGCCAGGCTGGCGGACGATTCTTCGAATACATATATCTCACCGGTCTTGAATGCCGAGGTCCTCTTCCATTCCGCAGGAAGCTCTTCAAGCATTCTTTCATATTCCTCCTGCGTCGGCAGGCCTTCGTACCCCACAACCAGGATTATATCCGGGTTGTATGTGAAAACAGATTCGCTGTTCGCCTGGATCCAATTGTTGAAATCTCCGTAGACGTTTGTGGCAAGGACAAAATCCAGTATATCCGACATATACGTTCCTCCTCCGGACACCCACGGGGATTTAGCTGTGCTCAGCGTAACCATCACTTTGGGGTATGTTCTTGTGAAATCCGTCTCCAGCGTCCCCTTTATACTGTCAAAGGCATCGTACATAGTACTGATTACGCGGTCCCTTCCGAGATCGTACCCCATGGCCGTACCGATCATGTGGACATTGTCCAAAATCGTATCTATGCTCTCCCCGTCAAACGAGACCAGAGTGTTTATGCCTTTCTCCCTGAGCTTATGTGACATGGCCACATGGGTCGCCTGAGTGGATATGCACACAACCAAATCCGGTCTCTCTTTCACCACCAGCTCAAAGCTGGGTGTGGAATACCCTCCGACCTCGGCTATGCGGCCGCTCCCGCGCCCCTCCGCTACGGAGTGGGGATAATCGCTGTACATATCCGTGCCGACGATGGTGTTGTAACCTCCTACCGCGACTACCGTCTCCGTCGCAGACGGAGACAGCGTAACGACCCTCGTTGCCTGAGGGTATCCGTAATAGTTTACGCCGGTGGCATCCACCGCGACGGTGGGAAATTCTCCGTCGGAACAGAGTCCCCAGGCGACCGCCGAGTATTCGGAGATTTTTACATCGGACGGATCCTCCGCTTTGGTCCATGTCAGGTCCCCTTTGTACGTCACAAACAGATTCCACACGCGGCCATCCGATGCCGCCGGACGGGAGTCGATGCTCCCGACCGAACTGCCGTCCCTGACCAGATCATACCCTTTGTCCAAACATGCGAACCCCAAAGCCGATGCGGCATCCGGATAGTCCGATGTTTCGATAGGAACATATGCTATATCCCTTTCTCCGAAATCGATAATTATGCCATCGGCCGGACGGGAAAACGAAATGTCAGGCGTGACGAGCACCGCCAAGGATGCCCCCGCCAACACCAGAACAATTGATATTGCAATTTTCGAGGTCCTTCCGTCCATTAGCACACACGCCCGCCGAGCTTGTAAAGTTTGGAAAGGGTTTAAACGGATCTCTTATCAGGCAGGGACTCCCGACCCGTCTCCGAACATCAGAGCATACTGAGGATTGTCTGATGATTTGAGTCCGTCCATGCCCATATTGCTTGACTCCCAGGCACCGGATTTGTATTCATATTCAGCCCAATACATCCAGTTGCCCGCGCTGTCCTGGGATGAACCGATTCCGAATATGCCCACAAGATATTTTCCCATGGAGGATTCTGCAGTCTCCACCTGCACTTTGTACTTACCGCAGGCATTCCCAAAGGTTTCCAGCAGAGTGTCTCCGCCGGTGCCGTTGATTTTGAAGTACAGGCCGCTTTCGGACTGTATCGTGAACACCGTCCCGTTTGTGCTGCCGTCCCAGACCGCTTTGTCTTTGGGAACCGGCGTGCCCTGAGGTACCTCTGTTGCTTCGGGGTCGTCCATGTTCCCGGATCCGAAGAGAATAAGTTCGTAATCCACGTCTTTCGACATGATCGAATCGAGACCTTTCATGTTGAAGATCCACCGGTCATCTTCCCACGTGAACTGTATCCACCATATCCAGTTGCCTTTGCTGTCCTGAGAGGAACTTAGATCGAATATCGTGACTCCCCCGTTACTGGATTTAACAATTGTTCCGTCGGGATAATCTGATAATGCATCTTCCAGCGCATCCAGTGCTGTCTCTCCGTTGCCCTCGGCCCAGAAGTACACTCCTTTATCATCCTGGATCAGGAACGTAACGTCATTCGGGTCTTTGCCGTTCCCGCTGAGCGCGACATATGCGCCCGCGGCGACTATGACGGCTGCGATTATGACGACGGCTGCAATAACTGCTTTTTTTACCATTTTATCGTCCTGGACCGAAGTCCGATGGATGTATAAGCCAATAATCTATATAAAATATTGGAAGATAGAACCAACATCCTTTCCGGGTCCTCCGGATAAACCCGGCGGAAACGGCCGCGGAATCACAGGTTATTGAATATCTCATCCAAAATATACATTGAACCGAGAGGCCCCATAACCGGCTTGGGGATGAAGCTGAAGTGCGACAAATCGGGTGCGGAGAGGTCCACACCCGCTTTGCATACGCCCATAAGTCTCATGGTTTCCGACATATGGCCGTCCGCAAAAACGAAGTACGGCTCCGCCTTTGAGATATCTCTCTCCTGGCAGTCTCTCAGATTCCTGCGTTCAATGAAAGCATCCAAAGACTTCATGCATCCGGGGTCTTCTCCGGGTTCGGCCTCCAGGAACACCGGTATCATGCCGAGATAACAGTAAAGCCACTTCGTAAGGGGCAGAAGTACGGAACTGTCGGCCATGACCGCGAACCTGACTCCCCGGGTCTTCTGATTGTATACAAGTTTATCAATCATATTGAAAGCACGAAAACGCTGTTTTCCGATGTATTTAAGAGCTCCTGACGGATCCTTTCCCATAACCGCACAGATATTCTTTATCCATTCCTCGGAGGCATCGAATCCTGCGGGTGCGCCGGCTTCCGACTTTATGCAGGGTATTCCCAGTTCTTTTTCATAATATTCCGCCGTTCCCGAACCGTATTCCGGACACACCATGACATTGTACTCCGCATCTGCGGAAGAATCGATATCGCCGACGGAACACCCCGCGCCCGGGGACGTTACGGTCTCGATTCCGCAGAGGGTCAGCAGATGCTTCAGTTCTTCGAGGGAATCCGCCCAGGCTTTGGTGGTTATGGGGAGACCCAGAATATTCACCGTGCCTTTGCGTGTACCTGTTTTCCTCGGCTTCTTCCATTCTGTTATAGATCTCACCGTGTGATCGTAGCTGCGGGAGAAAGGCTGAGATATGAGAGACTCCTCTATCGCCAATGCCGTGCCGGAGTATTCCAGCCGTTCGATCACGCCCGAGATGTTGTCCCCGATAAGTGCGGCTCCGGGCGACTGAATGAATACGGCAACGCCTCCGTCGATTTCCTTCACAGCCTGCAGTATCTCTCCGACCTTGGACTCGGCTCCGTTTATGTAGTCGTTTTCGTCCATATATGTGCATGGAATTCTGGAGTTCCAGTAAAAATACTTCTGAGAATACTTCCTGAAATTCTCCGGCGACTTTCTTGGATAGCACTGCGACGAAAGGAATGTGTGATAATTGCGGCATCCTCCGGGACCGTGCAGGACGGTGACCGTTCCGTCGAAACTCTCCACTGCCATTATTGCGCCTGTGAATCCGTCCATATGGATGTTCTTAATTTCCGGCATATCTTTCGTCTCCCATCATCTCGCCTTTGCCTGTGATTCTCCAGCCCTCTACCGGAGGTGCCGCCATTATATCGGCCATCTCTCTTGCGAATCTGATTACGCATTTCACCCCGACACCGGCACGCACAAAACTCATATGATGCACATCGGTTATATCGGAACGGCCGCTGTCTCCTATGATTATATCAGGTCTGAGGCGGTCGGTATCTATGCGGATGTCGTCCGGCCAATAATCTTTCGTGAACTTAAATTCGCCTTCGAATCTTGATTCTCTTCTCTTTTCGGCCTTCCACTCGCGCTCCGGAGCAAATCCGATAAAGACTATTTCCATCCCCAGGTCCCTGATCAGTTCGATCAGCCAATCTATGCTGTGTATGTAGCAGGATTCAATGAATACCTTCTTCCCCTCAAGCCTTTTCCTTAGTTCGGATATCGCCGAACGGTATTCTGCCTCCTCTCTTTTCACAATCTCCGCAGCCTCCTCCCGCATGTCAAACGTCTCGCCGATCCTCTCCGCAAATCTGCTCAGTTCATACATCCCGCACGGAAGCAGATCTTCCTCGGCCTTTATGCCTATCTTTCTTTCAAGAACCTTGGCGACACCTCTCGCCATGGCATCGTCGTTCACCATGTAGTTAAGCGTGCCGCGTTTGAAGTTCACGATGGAATCCATGTCGGTTTCGTACATGAAACGGCAGTTCACCTTGAGTCCGAACTGTTTCAGAAGAGCAACCGCATCGTCGTCCTTGTCCTCGTTGATCCTGAAGAAGTATCTTTCTGCGATAAGATTCACGCATTTGCCGGAGGCTTCGATGTTTCTGTCGATCATATCTGCCACGGCATCGGCAGCCTCTGTGTATCCGTCCTCCCAATCCCCCATGATGTTCCCGTCCGCCTCCACCACTCTGAAATACAGGTTCGGATGCAGATTGCTCAGTGCGGTAATCACATCTATAACATTGTCTCCGATTATTCCCGATACACAGGTTGTCACGATGAAGAATCTTGTACAGCCCTCCTGGATCAGATCCCTGATCTTCTGTTCTATCAGATCCGCCCCTCCGAACACCGAGACGGTATCGTCCATATCAGTCGAATCGATTCTCATGAACTGCGGGTCATCTATGAACATTCTCCTGCGTCCTCTCCTTATCTCGCTGAGATTGCGGGAGGAAGACATTATGTGAGCGCAGCTTCTCGGCCCGTGAATTACCGTCACCGAATCAGTGACCGTGCTGCATCCGTAGACTGCTCCCGCAGCAGCGCATGATGCGACCAGTTTCTCTCTTTTCTTTTCTGACCCCTTTTTCCTCACACATGTTCTGCAGACGGGACCGTCAGGGACGGCCCCGTCCGGGTTTGGGCAGACGGACTCCCCCGCGGCTATGCGTCCCATCTGCCCGTCGTCGAGCGGTTTTGACTCCAGCAGCATAGACGGATCCTCCAGAATGGAGACCGCATTCTCCGCAATCTTTCTGAGTTCTGCCGCCTCATCCGAGTCCGGAAACAGATGCAGCAGGGGTGCTCCCTTCTTCTCTGCCTCGGCAAACAGTTTGCTGCGCGGCACCCTGGCCACTATCGGAAGACATACCGCTTCGGCGAATCTTTCCACGGCATTGTGCTCATTTTCCATGCCTCTGCAGTTCATTATTATGCCGGCGACCCTCGGAATGCCCTTGTCGAAGTTTCTGATGCCCTTGAGTATATTGTTGGCCGCATAAAGGGACATAAACTCCCCCGATGTCACAAGATACACTCCGTCGGCATATTCGTTCCTCAGCGGCACGGCGAATCCGCCGCATACGACATCGCCGAGAACATCGTACACCTTAACATCAATGTCCATGCCGTCGACTCCCAGTCTCTTCAGGGTATCGAATGTGCTGAGTATTCCTCTCCCGGCACAGCCGATGCCCGGTTCCGGACCCCCTGCCTCCACACAGCTGATTCCTTTGAGACCGTCAAGAACCACATCCCCGAGGCGGCGGTCGAAAGGAGGTGTATCTCTGATGTAACTCAGAACGGTCGTTTGATTCCTGCCGTTCAGAAGGGCTCTAGTAGAATCATGCTTCGGGTCGCAGCCGATCTGCATGACCTTTTTGCCCATGTCCGCCAACGCATACGAGATATTGGCCGAAACCGTAGACTTTCCTATTCCGCCCTTTCCGTAAACCGCAATCTGTATCATGAGATATCGCACAGGGAACGGCTTGCATGGATATAACATTGGCTGTTGCATCCATCCTTTACGGCGGCTCCCGGACATCCGCAGCGGCACTTTCTCTGATTCCTTTCAGGCACATGCCGCATCAGTATGAGGACTCGGTTAGTCTCCTAATCTCCCGGGGAACCGAGAGGTTAACGTTTGAAAGGTTTTCGGATACATCGTCTCTGTCGAAAAGCTTTACCACGGACTCACAGTGAAACTCCTGTTCCTCATCGGTGCCGATTATGCCGCCCTTCATAATGTACGGAGTTATGCCGTGGTCGAATGCCCCGAAATACGTGGCCATGACGCAGTACTGAGCAACGAGTCCCGCAATAAGTACGCAGTCGCACCCGAATTGCCTGACCACCTCGGCGAGACGGGAATCTTTGAACGAGTTCATATAACGTTTGCGGACAGCGATATCTTTCGGCGAAACCGAAAGCCCCTGTACATACTCATCCCCATCGTCCGCGTCGTACACGACGCACTCCTCGTTTCCGTCGAATTTGACGAATATGACCGGCCTGTCTGCCTCTCTGAACGATTCTATGGCAAAGTTTATCGTATTCAGATGGCTCTCGGTGAGTTCTCTGATCTTGGTGCGCCCGTTTCCCATGAACTTGCGCTGAACATCCACGATGACCAATGCGATCTTCCTGTCCTTCTTATCCGGTACCGTCATACGAACCCGTGTCCTGCCTCTACATGGGCTGCCGTCTGTACCTCCTGCACTGCGGCTTGAACGGCTGAAACGCGTTCCGATGATATATTGCTATTGCAGATCGGCGGAACCGTTTCCAGACAGAATGCTCATGCAGCTGTGCACCGGAAACGGCTCCCGCGCGGCGTGACTTGTTATTTCGCCGAACTGAGTACAATTACAATTTTATGCAAATCCGCCCGCCGTTTCAGACCTTGTGCGGATCGGTTTCTGGACAAACAGGAAACTAATCACCCGTCTCCGAGCATCCAATCAACCGCATTGACCGCGCGTATCCCGTTGGGAGGCATACTCATGACACGGTCCGCGGTGATGATTGTCTTCGGATAGCTGTCGAGAACCAAATCAAGCGATCTTGACTCTCTCTCGAATGTCCTGCCGTCCGCTATGCTCAGTGACACCTGATAATAATGAATGTCTTTTCCTTTGGTCGCCACAAAGTCAATCTCGTGGCTGTAATAGCTTCTGGATGTGACGCCATATCCTCTGCGTATGATTTCAAGATGTACCGTATTTTCGAGGACATAGCCGATATCGGTTCCTTCGGCACCGCCGACAGAGACGTTTCTGAGTCCAGTGTCCGATGCATAATACTTCTCTGTCATTTTGAGGAGTTTTCTTCCGCGGCGTATAACGGGGTGTACGGTGTTCTTCGGATGGGATTTCTCGCTCAGTCGCTTATAGCAATGACACATATTTTAGCGAAGCCAGCTTCGGGGAAAGCAACAGAATTCATTTCTGACGCTATGCAGAAGCTGATACTTACCGTCAGGCGTAACAGAATAAATGGAACAGAGTTCATAATATCCAATTTTAACTGCCTCAATACATCGGTACTGAGGGCATTCGGCGTAATTCTAGAGGTCTGATGATGTGATCTCTGCGTAAAACCAAACGCTGACAGTGTTCTCAGACCTCGCGGAGCGGGGTCTGACGCAACTGTCAAATCATCTGATTTTCAAAATCCAGAGCGGATGCTCTCAAGGTTGATGTGTCAGAGTCGGGATATAAAACGCCCCTTTTATTGAAAAACGATATATTTATTGTAACCTATTAGAAATATGACAATATGATCAAAGATATACGGATCCAGGGGCACGCATCATACGGAAAGCCAGTGCATATCGAGCCAGGTAGAATCAATCTCTTCTTTGGGCACAATGGAACTGGCAAATCCACTCTGTGTAATTTGATCAATAAAGAAATCAATGATCCACCATGTGTGGTTGTAAAGGAAGGCGGTGCCAAGACATACTGTTATAATCGCTCATTTGTTGAAGAGAATTTCCGAACAAAGGACAAATTTCCCGGGATATTCACCATTGGACAAGAAAATAATACGATCGTTGAGCAAATAAATGAGAAAAATAATGAGAAAAGGAAGATTGATGCTGAAGAAAAGTATGAAGATCAGATTACAAGATCGATAGATGATTTTGAAAAACGAGAAGAAAAATTCAATGAGATGTGCTGGAAGATAAAGGAGAAATTTGAACCAGAATACAGGGAAGCTATGCATGGCTTCCTTGGAAGCAAGGTGGCATTTGCTAGTTTTTGTTGCGAAGGCTACTAGCTATTGGATGGAAATCCACTTCCTGACAAAGCTGCAATGGATAGGAGCTATGAGGTATTTTCAAAAAATCCTCAGCCATATTCTTCTCTAAAGGCTATCGACGCAAAGGACTATTCAGACATGGATTCAGCTAAGATATTATCAAAAAGGATTGTCGGTAGCGGCGAGTCTACTATCGGAACATTCTTTAAATCTCTCCAGAATTCAGACTGGGCACATTGTGGGATGGAGTATCTTCCGCATTCGAACGGAAAATGTCCGTTTTGTATGGGAACGCTTTCAAAGGAAATTATAGAAGATCTGAAGAGGTGTTTCGACACAGAGTATGAGACAGACCTAAAGGCGTTGAATGAGTATGCAGACTATTATAACAGCAACGTAGACTATATTCTTTCTCTTTGTTATGAAGTGGTCAGAGCAAGCAGTCCATTTGTACTCGAAACCAATACCGAAAAGTTATTTGATGAACTTGAGAAGACTCTGAGGGCAAATTATTCTAAAATAGCGGGCAAACTTAACACTCCCTCCGAAAATATTACTATCTCTCCAGTTTCTGATAAAATAGAAGAAGTTGCAAAAACGATAAACACTCTCAACGAAAAGATATCTGAACATAACAAAAGTATTGCTGACAAGAAAAAAACAGGAGAATCATTCAAAGAAAATCTGAAGAAGACCTTTGCAAAAGAAATAGAGTCCGAGATTGGTGCTTTTGTTGCAGATAGGAAAAGCCATGAAAAGCAAATTGGAGAACTAAACAAGAAAAGAGAGGGAAGAGATGAAAGAAAAAAGAATCTTGATTCTGAAATAGAAACCTTGGAAGAGCAGATATCGAACATACACGAAGTAGTGGAGAGGATAAACAAGATTCTGAAGACATTTGGGTTCACGGGATTTAAACTACAAGAGGACCCCAATAACAACAAGTGGTATCAGATCGTACGATCAAATGGAGACAGTGCTCATGAAACTCTAAGCGAGGGGGAACGAAATTTCATTGCATTCCTCTATTTTTGTCATATGATTAAAGGCAGTCAGGAAAGGAGTGGCACCACCAATCAGAAAATAGTTCTCATTGATGATCCGATTACCAGTATGGACGGAAATGTCATATTTATTGTCAGTAGTCTGACAAAGGACCTGATTAATGATGAAAAAAATGTAGGGCAGTTTTTTCTCTTTACACATAATATCTATTTCTTCAAAGAGGTTTCGCCATTTGGAAATGAATTTGAACAGTACCCAAAGTATTTTGTCGTTGAGAAAAAGGATGATGTTACGGATGTGACTTACTACAGAAATAATCCAATTAAATCGTCGTATGAGCTAGTCTGGGAAGAGTACAAGAGCAATAATCCAATAACTGTTTTCAACGCGATGCGCAGGATCCTTGAACAATACCTAGGAAATTTCTGCGGGACCAATCTGAAAAAAATGCCAGATAAATTTGAAGGCGAAGACAAAATAATATGCAAAGCGTTAGTTGCATCTCTACATGATGGGTCGCACAGTATACCAGATGATATAATGTATTGTTCTGAAAAGATATCTGTAGAATCTAACAAGAAAGTATTTAGAGAGATATTTGTGATAAATAATCATCTTTCCCATTATAATAAGATGACTGGCAGTAGCTGATCTCACGTCAAACCTAACATAAATCCTGAGTTCGACAGTTGATTTCGTTATTGAGAAAATTTGACAGAAGATCTTTTCATCACCAGAATGATCTCCAAGGAAGTATTTCCAACCATAAACAGCAGTATCAGCAGGTATTCCGGCAGAGCTGAAAACAACATGTTGCATCAGAACGGAGTGTTTTACTCCGGAGCCGTATCCAATATAATCAGATGCTCTGCTGTAACAGTTTGCTGATTACACCATCTGTCAATTTTTTCTGACAGAGAGTAGACCCTGAGTTCGACAGATGATGTTTTGATCTGAAATTCTCGGATTAATTGTAGGTAGGCGCGCGGACACGCCCTCCGCTTAAATATCGCTTATATACGGTAAGTTATTTAACGCATACCTACAATACAGGTATATGCCGGAGATATTCTACGTACGCCGCGGAAATAAGAGATATGCGTA
>JAIRYF010000028.1 GCA_031267895.1 Candidatus Methanoplasma glyptotermitis | reverse complement strand
TATGCAAGGTCACATATATAACGCCTCTGTTTTATATATCGCTTATATGCGGTATTTAAAGAAGTATCAGGATTCTGTACGGTTACAAGGACGTATCACTACAAACCGCAGATTTAGGTTACAGCAGTTGTTTTCTGTATAACTTGAGTTCAACAGCTCTGTTCAAAGTCCTGCTGCTTACTTTACAGCCGATCCCCAGCTCATTCCTTACTTCTTTTGACGACAGCCATCTTCCGCATCCTTCCGCGGAATAGTTTTTCGTTAAGCGATACGAGATGATCGCACAAACCATGGGAAAAGAGGTTCTCATTTCAGCTTCAATTTATTGAAATGATCCTCCAGCCCCAGTTTCCTAAGATATTCCCTGACAAAAGCTGTCGTCCCGATCGGTAATGATTTATTGCTGTTCGGCTCTAATACGAATGTTCTCAGTCTGTGCTGTTTAGTCTACACAGCAAACAGAACGGGCTGAGAATACTTCTGCCAGCATCTCTGCCTCACATCAAAACATTACCTGTCGAACTCAGGCTAAATTAGAGAGTATCCTCGGAGAAATGGCCATCAGGGACCGCGTGCGAGCTTGTGCAGAATGAGATGTAATACTTTATGGTTAATTCCGACTTTGCAGTTGTCCCTAGATTTTTTTGAGGTCGAAATCAACTGCATAGGTCAGGATATATGGTGACTCTCAGATCATACAGTCTCCGAACCATTTGTGAGCATACACATGTCCCGATTTTCGAATATACCGACAGACCGGTGCATTATCGGTCATCCTGAATAAAGCTGACTTCTGCAAGGGTCCAAGACAATTCTCCGGATCGGCTCCCGGATTCTGATTCGGACACAGATGAATTCAAGGCCCCAGAAGATCTGCCGGTATCACAACCGCTCCGTCTTTCCGGGTGTAGGCATACTTGCTCGTAGCCGTAAGTATCGCTAAGAAAGAAGGTTCCCTGTCGGGGTCCGTTTTCTCTCTAAGCCTCAATAGGTTTGCCGCCGCCTTATCAAAATCAGTCTCTCCCAATTTTACCTCCACAGCACCCCATCTTCCATCCGGGAGATCGATTACTGCATCAATCTCCAGATCTGTGTTGTCCCGATAATAGAGCACATCTCCCCCCATCGCCGATGAATATACTTTCAAATCCCTGTAACACATTGACTCAAAGAGGAGTCCTACAGTGTTGGGATCCCCCATCAGTTTCTCCGGTCCTGCACCCATTGCCGCCGCTGCCAGCGAAGGATCAATCAAATGCCTCTTTGGGGTTGTCCTGATCCTCGCCCTTGACCTTATCGGAGGCAGCCACGCATTTTGTTCAGAAAGGATGAATATCTTGCGCAGCGCATCCATGCAGCTGCGCACCATATATTCCGGTACCGCTTCGGACTCTCCTGCTATGTCTTTCATAAGGACGGACAGCTTCACCGGAGCGGAAACATTCCTCGCCAGCGCACGCAGGACCCGCTTTGCGGCATATGGGTTCCTTATAAACCGCTGGCACGTGATATGTCAGATTCCACGATCATGTCTATGTATCCTTTAGATACCTCCAAAGCTTCTTTTTCATCCACCCACAGCACCCCCGGCCACCCTCCCCTGCATATGAGGCGTATCGCGCCGAATATCCCATATGGGATTTGCGCACAGCGAACGATGCACTGTCGAACAGCCTGGAAAGAGAGATCGAGCCGTCGCTGTCCCCGGATTCATAAAGAGACATCGGGAGCATCTCTATTTTTGCAAATCTGCCGGTTCCCGTATGGGCGACGGCATGTTCCGGAGGAACCGCCGAACATGTGAAAATATACATGCCTTTGCTGTGCGAATCATCTATCTCTCTTCTTGCCGCATCCCATAGATTCGGGGCCTCCTGCCACTTGTCTATCAGTCTGGGACGGTCCCCCGACAGTACCGACACAGGCTCCATCATTGCCACCTGTCTGGTTGCTGTGTTATCTATATTCGCCGCCGATTTCGCATGCTGACGTCCTGTCCATGACTTTCCGCACCACTTTGGACCCTCTATAAGCACTCCTCCCAATGCCCTGAGTTTACGTTCGACTTCGGAGTCCACTATCCTCGGCCTGTATCCCTCTGGTTTTATGTCCCGGATCATTTGTCGGCCTTCTTCGGCTTATGTATCTCTATAATCGTTATTGAGTATTCGCAACCCTTTTTCTTACAAGTTTGCAAATAAATATCTTGAGGGTTTGCAAATATACTTGAATTCCGAATCATGTCTTGGACGGCAGGCTTCTTCTCAGGAATACAAATCCATGTGTGTTCCCTCGGAAAAGATAAAATGTGAGATGCAGAAAGACCGCCGTAAATATACGGCGATTTTCTGTATGCAGTACCGGTATCCGCGGGCAGGGACGTACATTGCGCTGACAGACACAGGGTATTCAGAGCCGTAAGGCCCTGAACAGCAGGGCATGACACCGCATTACACCAGAGATGTCTTCGCATCAACATCCGGCCGTCCCTGGAGTATATCTGCGGGTCTGCGGCCGCGGGAACCCCGTACTTCGGGAATACTGCTCAGTGCAGTAAACATGCGCGTTTTTCACACTGCGATCATTTTGCCATCCCGCGCTTTACAGGCACTACATCAGTGTCCACGACCTTTCCGTACGGACATACAAGATTGCACAATGTGCACTCCTTGAATGTTCTTGGATAGATTCTGTTTATGTGTTTTTCCCAGCGTGCATCAAGGTCTCTGTCGAATTCATGAGCGACCACGCACTTATCATAAATGACTTTCTTTCCAGGTTCCACATTCTGCGACGGACCGGTGATAATGGCCTTGTACGGACATGTCTTCACACAAAGAGATACATTCCTGCACTTCTCCTGCTCTGCACAGAGATTTCGTGTGAACGGCTTGTCCGGTTTCAGCACCATCGTCGACAGGACGGCAATCCAGCGTACCCTCGGACCGTACTCAGGAGTGATGATCTGTGTATTGTGACCGATGAATCCGAGACCTGCAAGCATCGCTGCAACTTTCAGATGTATGGTCGCGGAGGGCACAGCATCTACTCCTTTTTCATCGTGCAGCCACTTCGAAAATCTCCATGCCCTCGTCTCGGTTATTTCATAGTAGAGATTATAATATTCATTGTCTCCTCCGCTGAAGTCTCCCGAACCTGCAGTGGACACAGCAGTATTCATCCCTTCATCCCATATGATCATTCCAAGAATTATGACCGATTTTGCATTAGGCATTACTTCCGAAGGTTTCATCAGACCGCGGCCGTCCGGATAGTAGGTATCTTCAAGTTCTTTTATATCTGAAATTCCGAATAATTGGAATCCCTTTTTTGCAGCTTCTGTCTTTAACTCATTTCTGAGACTCATGTCTATACCTCCGTTAAAAAGTGACAAGGGACATATTAGGAACCCATATGTATTTAAATGAACTCGATGGAGGATATATACAAGTCCCATTTTAATGAAATTCATACAAATCCTGATTCTGTCGGTTAATTTATCTCTTGCAGAATTTAAGCGGAAGAGCCGTTTGATTTATTCTGTCGGACCGCAATACATGGTATACGACTACATAGGATACCTTGAGGACTCGTGTATGATTATCAAGGTTTCTGCCTACGACATAAAAGGAAAAAAAACCTGACATCGGGGGTACATATTATCTTTCCGATACAGGAATAAAAAACGCGCGTATGGGGTTCAGGCCGGATGATATTTCAGGGTACATGGAAAATATAATCTATCTGGAGCTTAGGAGCAGAGGGTATAAAGTATGGGTCGGAAACTGTGAGGGAAAGGAAATAGACCCTATGGGAGAATTGAACGGAAAAAGAGTATATGTTCAGGCGACAGAAGAACTTGAAAACGAGAGGATTGTGAAGAGAGAGTTCGGAAATCTTATGAGGATCGAAGACAACCATCCGAAATATGTCGTAATTTTAAAAGACGGCCCGCTTAATGAGGATACTGATGGCATCAAATGTCGCAGGCTGATCGATTTCTTTATGATCAGGGAGTTCTGATCAGTATCCGCAGCGACCGATAGTCGGAAGGTGCAGCATTCGATACTTTTGGTGTAAACCCGAAAGTAACGAATACCACACGGAATAAATTGATTCAGTCTGCGTCTGACACTTGCGTGAAAGGGTCGGCTTTCTTTTCATCGGAAGATACCGTAATCGTATGCGTTCTTATTCGATATCACTGCTACGGGAGCCTTTCCTCATTCTGAATTATTGGTCATCCTGCCCGCACCGGGAATCTATCGAACGGGAGAACAGGGGTATCGGGTCATGACGGATCCCGCGGAATTTATTAATCAAATTTTAAACATGTTTAAAATACATCTTATATGAATAAATTAAATATGTTTAAAACATGATTGGTAATTGATGCGCTCAGATGATAAGATTCAAGAGATAGTCCATAAGACGGCTGAATTGATGCTGTCTGCGGAAAACAGAGAGATAACTACCCGCAGAATAGCAGAAAATGCGAATGTAAATTCGGCAATGATCAACTATTATTTCGGTTCCAAGGAAAATCTTCTGAAAAAATCTCTGCTTATGATAGGCGGCATCTCGGATCGTGTGCACACACCGGGAGGAGGTTCAAGAAAAGAGATGTTTGATTTTCTTGTTCGTATTTGCGAGACATCAATGCTGTTCCGTAAATACGGCCTCAGCGAAGACACGAAACATTTTGCAAAGGATGTGTTTGCAGTATCGTCCGAACTGGCTGAGATGATGGGAATGCATGGCATCCGGCCGTCGGAAGCCTCTAAACTGTCGGCATATGCGGCTGTGAACTTCCTTATGACAGCATCTGCCGACCCCCGCGGGTTCATGGAGTATTCAGGTATAGACATAACATCGAAAAACCGGCTCAGGACACTGATATCGGGTCAGCTGGATACTCTTCTCGGGGATGTCCTATAAATTATACTACTGTAAATAAGTAGGAATTATTTTACATTTGTACTGCCATCCTGTCCTCATGCTGATATCAGCCAAAGGCCGCTATGCTCTGAGATGCATGCTTGACATATCCCTGAACGGTTCGGAGGACAACGTGAAGCTCAAAGATATAGCAGAGAGACAGGAGATATCTATCAAGTATCTCGAACAGATAATGTCTGCCCTCAACAAAGCGGGATTCGTCAGAAGCGAGAGGGGACCCAGCGGCGGATACCGCCTTTCCAGGCCTCCGGAGGAGTATACTGTGGGTATGATAATAAAACTCGTGGAAGGGGACACATCGCCCGTATCGTGTCTTGCTGATGACGGCTGCAAAAGATCGGATACGTGCATATCGATGATATTGTGGAAAAAGCTCGACGATGCAGTCAACTCGGTCCTTGACGGAACCACCCTTGCGGACATGATGGACTGGAGTTCCAAGGGCCGCATCATTGAGATCGGGCTGCCGGATTACTGAAACATCTCGGAAGAGAGATATCTTCCTCCCTCATCGGGGGCAATGAAGACGATTGTCTTGCCCATATTCTCCGGCAGCCTGGCAAGTTTTATGGAAGCGGCCAGTGCCGCACCGGAGGAGATTCCCACAAGGAATCCTTCTTTCTTCGCCGACTCCCTTCCGAATTTGAAGGATTCTTCCCCGGATATCCTCATTATTTTATCTATAACAGACAGATCGAGGATCGTCGGGACGAACCCGGCACCTATGCCCTGAATCTTGTGCGGTCCGGCCCGCCCGCCCGAAAGGACATCTGATTCAGCAGGCTCGACAGCCACCACTTTGATATTCGGATTTTTGGACTTCAGGTATTTTCCGGCACCGGTCACGGTACCTCCGGTACCTACGCCTGCCACGAATATGTCCACTTTTCCTTCTGAATCGTTCCATATTTCGGGTCCGGTTGTCTTCTCGTGATATTCAGGATTTGCGGGGTTGACAAACTGACCGAGTATTATGCCGCCCTCGATCTCTTTGCAGAGTTCATCGGCCCTGGATATTGCGCCCTTCATTCCGCCTTTTCCGGGCGTGAGCACAAGCTCCGCTCCGTATGCTTTGAGTATGTTGCGGCGTTCGATAGACATCGTCTCGGGCATCGTGAGTATCAGCCTGTAGCCTTTGGCAGCCGATATCGCAGCAAGTCCTATCCCGGTATTGCCGGACGTAGGCTCTATTATCACAGACCCGTCCCTTATCAGGCCCTTCTTCTCCGCATCCTCTATCATGGAGAATGCTATCCTGTCTTTCACGCTTCCGGACGGGTTTCTGGATTCGACCTTCGCGACGATCTTTGCATTCAGTTCGTAATCTCTCTCGATATTCCTGAGCCTCAGCAGAGGTGTCTTGCCGATAAGGTCGGTCAGATTTTCGTATATCACTTTCAGTCACTCTCCTGAAGGTCGTGGTGATGGCCGTCGTGTATGTCGTCAGCAGGTTTCTCCAGGCCGTCTATCTTGATCCCTTTTTTCTCTGCGTAGTCCCACAGAGCGGCACGCACAGCCTCTTCCGCAAGAACCGAACAGTGGACCTTGATCGGCGGGAGGCCGTCCAAAGCCTCCATTACGCTCCTGTTAGTCAGTTTGAGTGCATCGCTTATATGCTTCCCTTTGATCATCTCGGTTGCCATGCTGCTCGTTGCCACTGCAGCACCGCAGCCGAATGTTTTGAATTTGGCATCCTGTATTATCCCGTTTTCGTCTATGTCGAGATATACCCTCATGATATCTCCGCATTTTGCATTGCCGACTGTGCCCGTGCCGCTCGGGTCCTCCAATTCTCCCACGTTCCTGGGGTTTGTGAAGTGATCCATAACTTTTTCGCTGTATTGCATTCTTACACCTCTTTGTTCTCTTTCATTGCGTCCTCGTACAGAGGGGACATAGATCTGAGTCTGTCTACAACCCCCTTAAGGGTCTCCACTGTGTAGTCAAGTTCCTCTTTTGTGGTATGTTCCGAAAGTGTCATCCTCAGAGATCCGTGAGCCGTCTCATGAGGCAGTCCTATCGCGAGAAGCACATGCGACGGGTCAAGGGATCCGGACGCACACGCGGATCCCGTAGAAGCTGCGATCCCTTTCATATCGACAAGCATAAGCATCGATTCTCCTTCTATGTACATGAAACTGATATTGGCATTTCCAGGCAGTCTCCTGTCTCTGTCGCCGTTGAGCCTTGAATACGGGATCTCTTTCAGTATCCTGTCGATGAGGTAGTTTCTTTTCTCTGTGATTTTCGACGCGTCTTTCATAGATTCCCGGGCCAGCTCCGTCGCCTTTCCGAATCCCACTATGCCGGGAACGTTCAGAGTTCCGGCTCTTCTCTTTCTCTCGTGAGGGCCGCCGTGTATGAGCGGAGTGAGTTTTATCGTGTTCCTGATGTAGAGCAGACCGACTCCTTTCGGTCCGTGGACCTTGTGCGCACTGGCACTCAGAAGATCGATGTTATCTTTTTCCACATCTATCGGTATATGGCCGAATGCCTGTACGGCATCGGTGTGAAAGATTATACCGCTCGAACGGGCGATCTCCCCTATCTCTCTGATAGGCTGAATGGTGCCGATCTCGTTGTTCGCATACATGACCGTTATGAGTATCGTATCCGGGCGTATTGCTTTTCTGAGTTCGTCAAGTTTTATTATGCCGTTTTCATCAACTCCGACGGACGTGATCTCAAAACCGTCTCTGGCGAGGAATTCGCAGGTTTCCATTACTGCATGGTGTTCTATTCCGGAGGTTATTATGTGTTTTCCCTTGTCTTTCTTCATGTACGCCACAGATTTGATCGCCCAGTTGTCCGACTCGCTGCCTCCGGATGTGAAATAGATCTCGTTATCTTTGGCATTGATGAATTTTGCGATCTTTTTCCTTGCGTCCTCGCAGGCAGCATTGCTCTCCGCACCGAAAGAGTGGATACTGGATGGATTGCCGTATTTTTCAGTAAGGTACGGCATCATGGCATCCAAGACTTCCCGGCTCATCATCGTTGTGGCGGCATTGTCCAAATAAATGGTCTTTGGCATTGGTCTCACCGTGGTAATATTCGGTTCACATCATATTTCATACTATTTTGATATGAATAAACACGGAGTGGGATTTAAACTATTTTAATCTTTTTAAACATCCAAGCGACGGGAAACATATATCCAGTCCAATTCGGAGACGCATGAGACGAATGTGCAGTATCTGAAGCGAATACAGCTAAAAAGCATCACTTTTAATATCTTCTCCGGGCATGCGGCCGCGTGACGTAAAGAAGTCGATTTTCTGAGGAAGAAGGTGAATGACGGGGCGCTTTACGCCAATGAGACGGTGCACAGTCTCGGAAACATAAGATATGCCGGAATGTATTCTGGACATGTCTCTTTCCCGAACACGTATTTTTCCGATACATTATTCTCTGCCGATATGTTTCTGTTGTTCCGAAACAGAGTGCAATCGACACTCACACCGATACAGAGACCGAAAATCAGATATTGTTCTCATATTTGGGCGCGGTCTTGCGAAGAAGCGAAGTATCTGAGAGGTTACGGGAATGAAGATGTTCATCAGCCTCATCGGCGTTAGAGAATCCCCCCCCCCCGGCAAAACAGGAGAACCAGGGCACGACAAAGCTTATTTATTGAATGGTCATTCAACGCATTCACAGGCAGGGGTAGTCAAGTCTGGTCAACGACGCAAGGTTGAGGGCCTTGTCCTTAGTGGTCCGAGGGTTCAAATCCCTTCCCCTGCACTATCTTGTTCTAGCCAGATGTTCCGATTGTGCAGCAGTGGCGGCGTACCACACCTCTCCAAGATCTTCCGATGCTTCACTCTGTGATCGTCATAGCGTTTCCTAATGGCACAGCCGCTAAGGTGATTGCGGCAGGACTTTTCTACTGCGGTACTGTTATTGGTCTTGTATCAGGGGCTGCAGCTGTTACAGCCGCCGTAAACGCAGTTACAAAGGTTGTTGAAACGACAAAAGCGGTTCACGGCATCGGGGTGGCACCTGTAACAAATCCATCGCTCTCATTCTTTGGATATTTTTTGCAGAGCCGTATGTTGCTGTTTCATTTGTTGGAATTGTAGTTTTTTCATTCTGCCATCGGATCGGAGTCTTCTGGATCTTATTCTATTCATGCAGTTTCCTATCGTCAGAGTCTTTTTGTCTCTATCATTCGCAGGTCCCTCTGAAGTACCTGCCGCACCAGTCTATTCCGTACTGAGATATCTTGTCTGTGTGCACACTGCTTACCGTACAGGTCTTGGCATGATCGGAAATGTTTTGTCAGTTTGACATGAAACATCCGCTGCGGGTCCGCAGACCCTCGCAAAATGTGAACGAATGTCCGATCCCCACTCTTCCGTGCATATTTTCAATAGAATGGATCGGTCCCCGCTCGGTGAAGTCGAGTGTCCGACATAACTTTTAATATGCTGTACCTCATATGCCCTGGCTGGATGGGATAGTATGAGCGGTAACTCAGTCAATATTAGCGGTAGCCTTCAAAAGGGCTTTTTCAGGCGTATGCTTGGTCATGATCAGAGCAGGTACGCCGAAGGTGTTGAAATCAAGCAGAGGCGCGTAGGGTTCGCCGTGTCCAGCGAGGCCGCGGTCACGCCGGGAAGGCCGGTCAGGCAGAGAGAGACAGTGATGTCTCCCGCGGTGAAGCAGCTTAACAGAGATGGATACGCGGTGTACAACAGCCCCGAGAAACAGGATATATACGTCACTGTTCAGCCGGAATCAGCGTTCTTCGAAGACGAAGAACCTGAGATGGTCAGAATGGCCGGAGGGGTTTTCGTCGGCGCAAACAAATCCACGAACCATTTCGAAGTTCCTGTCAGATCCGAGCCGGAATCCAGACTGATGGCGTATGATCAGCCGGCGGATATATTCTCAAATGCATCCAGAAGAGAGGTGTACGACGAGATAAATTTTAATGAGATAATCATCAAAAAGAATGAGTCCTTCGAGAAAGAGATTGAGCAGCAGCCGGCACTCTTTGTATACTCGCCCGAAACGGTCTGTGTACCTGTTATGAGGGAAACCCTCGGGACGGCGGCCGCTGCCGTGTCATCCGCAGCAGCCGAAACCGAGATTCCGGGCGGCAGATCCTTCATGGGCTGCGCGGAGTTGCCGGACCGCAAGATGGAAGAAGCTGCAGACGTAATCGAAAAAGTCTCTGCGGAAGAGACATACGTGACAGATGTTCCGGCAGGACTCTACGTTGACGGATACAGACGGATCGATATTGCAGAAACGGGGACTGCGGAGACTAACGAAATGTTATCATTCATCGGGGTGTCGATGGAGGCAGAGACAGTCATAACCTCAGAGGCGGCTTCCGTGCCGAAGGCATTGCCGCCCGCGGACTATGTCAGGTACATTTCCGCACCCGAAGAGGACAATACAGCCGAGATTATGCTGGAGTGTGCTTCCGAAACAGTCGCGGCACTTCCGGCGGTGACAGATATCATCGATCCCGTCGCAGACATAATGAAACTCACGGTCCCCGAACTTCTCATGAGCGAGGATTTGCTGTCGGATATCAGGGAGGCGGAAATCCCGGATGACGGTCTTGAGTCTTATGACTTCAAGTTTGCATCGCCGGAGATGTCATACAGGGAGGCATCCCGGGCAATGACCTTTGGTTTCTGAGAGACCGGAAACCGAGGTCGGTTTCAGTTCCTCGAGCCTCGGGTTCCGAAACATTATACAAACCGCTTACCTAATACATCTTTGTCAGTTTTTATAAATGTGCAGAGGCATCACCGCCCATGGACATAGGCTCCATACTCATAATGCTGGCAGTCCTTATTGTCCTTGCCCGTATAGGTTCGCGGGTGTTTGGCCGTCTGGGCATGCCGGGTCTCATCGGTGAAATAGTGGTTGGTATAGCGATCGCCAATCTGACGATAGGGGACACATCGTTCCTGGGCATGTTGGACATAAGCATCGGTGACCATCCAAGTCAGAATTATGAAGTAGTGGAGATATTTGCCGAACTGGGAGTGATATTCCTGCTTTTCTCCGTCGGACTGGAGACTAAAGTGAAGGACCTGATTTCTGTCGGCAGAGCGGCAATGCTTGTCGCAGTCCTTGGAGTGATAATGCCGTTCATAGCGGGATTCGCACTCATCCAGGTATATGACGGGAATATACATCACGCAATGTTCCTGGGTGCAGCAATGGTCGCAACGAGTGTGGGGATAACCGCACGCGTGATAAAAGATATGAGACTGACGGATTCGAAGGAGTCCAGAATCATAATCGGAGCGGCTGTGATTGACGATGTACTGGGGATGGTCATTTTGGCGATCGTGGTGGGTATGACCGCCTCCGGTGAAATATCCGTTGTGAACATACTTCTCATCGTCGCAGAGGCCCTGATTTTTGTGGCCGCCATACTCGCGGCTGCTCTTTGGGCTGTCCCCAGAATATACAATCATTTCGAAAAAAAGAACAAGGAAAATTTCGAAAAACCCGGCAAATCCCGCTTAGGTGTGAACAAACTCGTTCTTGCGATAGCGGTATGTCTCGGACTCTCATGGTTCGCAGACACTATAGGTCTGGCCGCGATCATAGGTGCATTCTTCGGGGGTATGCTGTTTGCAGAATATGCATGGGAATGGAAATTGGAGGAGAAAATCGAAGCGATAACCACTTTATTCATATCATTTTTTTTCCTGAATGTCGGGATGCAGGTCGACTTGGGAACCCTCACCAGCGTTTCGACCGTCGGTCTGGCTGTGATTGTGATACTGCTCGCGGCAGCAACAAAATATTTTGGCTGTGGGTTGGGCGCAAAACTGGGGGACAGGAGTCTCTCCGGAGGATCGCAGAGCATCATAGGGCTGGGGATGATACCCAGAGGCGAGGTCGGAATAATTGTCGCGTCGGTAGGTCTGGCATCCGGTGCGATATCAGCCGAACTGTATGCCGTAGCTGTCGTTATGGCAGTTGCCACGGCAATTATCGCCCCGCCGCTGTTCTCAAAGGCATTCAGGAAAATGTATCCTCCTGAATACAGACTGACACAGGATGACCTTATATAAATCCGGGAAAACAGACATTCGGAGAAGACTGTCCCTTATGCCGGAAAGAACACAGGTATGATCAGAATAAGCACCGTGAAGGCAATTGCCACACCTATGACCATTTTGGGATTGATTTTAACTCCCCGATCGTCTTCGGTGTCGAAATACCTCATAAGTCCGGCAGACGATGCGAACCCGCCGTCATTTTTCTTTGCCATCGGCGTGAGAACATGAAATCAATATAAAAACCTGCCGTGAAACCGGTCCTCTTTTGAATAATACGATTTCATATACAGGTATGGCAACCAACGTTCAGACGAAACATGCGGAGATACCGCGCGGACAGAAGTGTCCCGAGCGAACCGGTTTATTTGTGAGGAGAAGTTAGATCCGACTCGAGACACCCATGTCAAAGAAGAGCAAAAATAAATCTCTGCCGATAGGAAAGACCGACCTTTGGAGAATCTTCGAAAATCCGTCAGGATGAAAATTTCAGACACTTTGTGATGGCATCACCGGAGGATTTTTCATGCAGCCCTATATCAACGGAAACTATTGTATCTGTTTACTTCCGATTCAAATATTTTCTCCATTATTCTGTACAGATAATGTTTCTGACTCCCGTTCCGCAGACGGCGTTAGGTATAAGCCGCGTGTTATAAGCCGGAAGTGTCTTGAGTGACTGCTGTATCTGCAAGAGAAGCAAATTCAGCCTTAAGACATCCGAGCAACGGGGAACAGGAATAAACTGCTGCCGAAGGAGACTGTTGTTTCACCGAAGAGCATAGCAGGACCGGAGTCACAAGGGTGTTTCAGCATTCCAGATTTTACCATCGATTCCACGCAAAAGGAGTTTAACGGCCTCCCCCGTATGTGACGGAAGGCAAGATACCGTATTCTGACTTTGACAGACACCCTGAATACAGATCCCGCACGAAAACAACATTCATAACGGCACAATCCCGATGTCGAATGTTTCCGATGCCGGATCAAACGTCGGAACAGGATTTCAAAGGGGGCCGCCAAATCACTGACACAGCGGCGGCAGGTACCGGCCACTAACCGAAAGTCTCTTTTAGGGCGACCATGTTGCAAGCGCGGTCATAATGCATTGGGCAGATGTTGTTGCGAATGAAGTTGCCGGCACGTGCGAGAAACCTCTGATAGCCACCGGTATCAGTCCGACGGGTATAATACACGTGGGAAGCCTGAGAGAGGCCATAACCGGAGAGTCCGTGAGGAGTGCCGTTGAGGGCAAGGGGAAGGACGTACGCCTGATTTATCTGATAGATTCCTTCGATCCCTTAAGGAAACGTTACGATTTTCTGCCCAAAGAATATGAAGATCACGTGGGGATGCCTATATCTAAGATACCGTGCCCCTGCGGCAGACACGATAACTATGCACACCATTTTGTGCAGCCATTCCTTGATGCGGTAGATTCTCTGGAAGTGAACTGTGAGATCATATGGACTCACGAACTGTATGAGAAGGGGGCCTTTGCCGAGGCCATAGACATGTGCTTCAAAAAGAGGAAAGAAATAATCAGGATACTGCATGAGGTATCCGGAAAAGAGGCCAGGGAAGATTATGCACCTTACAATCCGCTGTGCGAAAAATGCGGAAGGTTCACCGTTCCCGTATTTGAGTCTTATTCGTTTCCTTCCGTGGAGTATCGGTGCACATGCGGCCACACCGGTGTTGCCGATGTGAGGAAAGGCGACGGAAAACTTACGTGGCGGCTTGAGTGGCCTGCCAAATGGATGATATTCGGAACATCCGCGGAACCGTTCGGGAAGGACCATGCGGCAGCGGGCGGATCATACGACACCGGCAAAAGAATTGCGGAAGAGATATACGGGTGCAAAGCACCGTACCCCATACCTTACGAATTCGTCCAGCTTAAAGGTGTCGGCCAGATGCACAAATCGCTGGGATGTTCGGTCACAGGACTCGATGCTATCAAAATGACTCCGTCCGAGGTCCTGAACTACTTGTTTCTGAGACTGAACCCCGGAAGAGTCATAGACTATGACTCCGGAATGGGTGTCCTGGACATCGCCGACGAATACGACAGAATGGAGAGACAGTTTTTCTCCGGTGAGTACACGGATGCGGAGGAGAATTCCGTCCGTGCCTATGAGATTGCACAGCACAACCATGCTCCCAAGGAACTGCCTTTGCAGATCCCGTACAGACATCTCGTAAATGTGGCACAGATGGCAGATACCTTTGAGGGAGTTTTGGAGATTTTGTCGAGGACTGTCGACATTTCATCGGCCGCCGCCGGAGATATCGAAAGGATAAGGAAGAGAATCGAATGCGTGAGGTATTGGCTCAACGGTTTCGCTCCCGATCAGGTGAAATTTTCGGTGTATCCGACGATTCCCGCGGGAATCGAGCTTACTATGAACGACAAGGCATTCTTTCTTGAATTAGTGAACAGAATGAACGATGCCAATTGGGATGCCGAAACGATAAGTCAGATCATATCCGATGTCGGAAAGGAGTCTCCGATAGGCATGAAGGCGGGCTTCAAAGCGATATATCAGGTCCTGACGGGGAAGACAGCAGGTCCGAGATTGGGTCCGTTCCTTGCCAGCATGGATCGGCAGTTTGTCATAAACAGATTTGTACAGGCATCCAAGCACGGATTATAATATTCCCATGTCAGTGAGTTTCTCGGGAAGATATGTGTCTGTCACGTAGTCGAGGCCGTATTTGGCCAGTGCCTGCTGTTCGGATTTCTTCTTCATTTCAAGCATTGCCTGTATTTCGTTGACCCAGAATTCATCTTTGAACCGAGGGTCCGATAGTTCTGCGTTGAGTGCCCCGATATCTTTGTCAGACAGCTTATCCGTAGGCAGGCTGTAGTTGAGAATGTCAGACGCAGTTATCCCGATGAACTGCGCGGTCGGGGTTGCCAGATATTCAGAGATATGAGCGGTCTTTATAGCACCGTATGCGACAGATGCGAATATCCTGAATGACCACGGATCGCCGTCGGTGAATACGGTGACCGGGAGTCCTTTTTCCTCATTCAGCCTCTTTATGAGGCGCCTGGTGCTTCTTGCGGGCTGTCCGCCCAGATGAACAAGGATAGCGTTATATCTCTCGGGAAATCCGTTCTCGATCAGTCTTGCAAACATACCGCCGGTTTCGATGGCCATTATGAATTTTGCATCTGTGCCGACTATCTCGAGGCTCTCTTTTTCAGCGTTGTACGGTACCGCAAAACCCGTTTCCGCAACATCATCAATGCAATTGAAGGCTTTCATACCTTTCTTTGTCATGGTGCTGATGTCAAGGTTGCCGTAAACGTGGGCACCGCTTTCCTCAGGCCTGAGTTTGAAATCCTCCCTCATGCATTTGGATATTATTTCCAGATCCTCTGCGAGAAGGTTGCTCTCGTCCTGCGTGCCGAATTTGGCATGCTCCCATCCTTCCGAGATGTAGTACAGTTCCCTCAGTGTGGATGACTTGCTGCCCTGTATCATGTCATTGATAAAATCTGCGGTGTAAACGGTCCTGAGCATCATCTGCGCTCCCTGAACCGTTTTGGATGTCCGTGCAGTCTGGAGATCGCCGTACGTCCAAACGTTATGCTGGGCGTTGAATTCGATATTCTTTTTAGACCTCAGCGGGAGTTCCATGAAAGGTACGTTCCCTGCGTCAAGCTGGTCATAGATGTTCCTGACTATCGATATGAGATTATCCATAGCTTTTTGCTGTCTTTCATTCTTCGCCAAGATCTTCGGCCTCCTCGATCTCCTCTTCCTCATATGCGGCTATGCTCTCGTCGCTCTCCGTTATGTCAAGTCCTTTGATGCCCCAGTCTCCGGGCAGTGCTTCGGCACCCATAACCAAAACCGGATTGATACCGGAGATGTATATGTCATCGGCATCGAATGTATCTGCCATATCTCCCTTCAGTTCGAATGATATGATAGTTGACGACGAAGGCAGGAGAGATTTAATCTCCCATGTTGTCTTTCCCTCATCGTTCATATCAATGAAATTCGGGTTCGTAAAAAGCGTCAGGTTCACACACTCTTTTGGGAGATGCGCGTGGAGTCTCAGTGTGCGTTCCTGTGTTGTGTAGTTGTACACGGTGTAATTCACGGTGAGCACATTCTTACCCCCCTTTTTCACCCCCGGTTCCACCCACACAACGTTCATTATTTTGCTGATGGTTCCGCTGAGGTCCGGTACGGGTCTTCCGAGCATAGATGAGGTTTTATTTGCCATCGCGGGTATCAGTTCCTGTACGATTTCGAATTTGGCATGCGTTTTCGACTTCCTTTCCATCTTATTCAGGTGGCTCTTCAGGTTCCTGGCGCAGAGTCTGAGTGCTTGTTCTACTTCGCCCTGAAGTTCGGGGAACGATGCTATTGCTTCCTTGCCTTCGGATGTGAACGGGACTTTGGTCGAAGCAACATGGACCAATATTATCGCAGGGCCGAACGGTATCCCTTTCCCGCCTCTCTGTTCAAGACCGTATCTTCTCCAGTCCACCTCGGATATGGCTTTGGTTATAGTGCATGCTCCCTGCTGATAGAGCAAAGGAACGCGGTTTGCGAACCTCAGGATGGTGACCTGTCCATCGGAAGGTATCTCGCCGCCGTAAACTATGCCGGCCTCCACGACAAACGGATTCCCGTTCACCGCCTTCGGCGGGCGCGTTACAGGAGTTGCATAATACTCTGGTTTCATCCCGTCAAGAATATGCATGAGTCCCTTTTTGATCAGAGTATCTCCTATCGGCGAAAGACAGTCGGTGGGCGGGGCCATGATTTTGACCTGAGTTATAGCCCCGATGATGGCTTTGCAGTCTTCTCTTTTGAGGGATGATGGCTTTGCGGAAGGATTCACTCCCGCTTTCTCCAGAACTTCCTCCGCTATCCTGTCGGTTATCCTGGAGAAGTCACTTTTCAGGAATGCTCTTACCGTCTTCTGTTGGGTGTTCTGGACATATTTCATCAGGTCCCCGATCTCCATTCCCTCTGGGTGCGGCTTTACCTCTTTTGATTTGGGAGGCATCTGCTCGGTTGCTCTCTCGAATATGTACTTCTTTCCTTCGGGATCGTGGAATTCCACCTTGGCGTGAGGATTGACTATAGCGGTGTTCCTGAGATATTCGAATATCGACTGTCTTCCGGTGATATATCTTCCTTTTGTAGTGTATTCAATCTTCGTACCGTGCTCCCAGCCTTCGTGTGCGAATGCTGTGTCGTTGGTTACGATCGGGCGGTTGGTCTTCGTGTCTATCGTGATATCCATTTTCCAGGCGACCTCGTCATTTCCCTCTATCTTAGATTCTATGTGGGCAGGCTTGCCTGTTGTTATGTTGCCGTACATCACGGTCGCGGATATTCCTATACCCTGCTGGCCTCTCGACTGCCTGAGCGCGTGGAACCTGGATCCGTAAAGAAGGCGTCCGAACACGTTGGGCATCATTTTGTGAATTATGCCGGGGCCGTTGTCCTCAACGGTTATCCGGTATTCATCGTCTTCCTGAAAACGTTCCACTCTGACATGTATATCCGGCAGAAATCCAGCCTCTTCGCAGGCATCCAATGCATTATCGACGGCTTCTTTGATACCCATGAGCAGGGATTTCGATCTGGAATCGAAACCGAGTATCTGTTTATTTTTTTCGAAGAACTCCGTAACGGATATCTCCTGCTGCTTAGCTGCCATCTTATGGGCATTTGTGCTGCCCTTGGCATAATCTTCAATATCTTCCGAGCGCATCCGAAAGGGTATCCTCCAAAATCATATTTATTTTATTCCCAGGGAAAATCAAGAAGATTTGCAGTCTGTTCATTGCTCACTATAACAGTATTGCAGTCAGCAGGCACTGTCTCCGCGCGGCTTTCCGATGCCCTGAAACCGGCCGTCTTACTTGGGAGGTCTGTCATTTCTCCGAACATCCGGCTAAAGGTTCATAATTTTCGGAAACCCTCTTCGGACAGGTTCGGATCTCTTCCTGAGTCGGCGATGCCAGCGTTCCGTTCCTAATCACATCGGACTGCGATTTGTACGCCTGGTTATTCAAATCCGGTCAAGATGCCAATCTTCTCGAAAATGAAACAAACTGCCGAGAGACGGATGCAAACGCCGGCCAATACGGAAATCCGCTGTATTTCGATTCAGCGTTTACTTACGTATATCTATTATATAATGTTCAGATGTTGTGAACACATCAGTCGTATAAGGCTGCAGATCAGTGATCCGCATGAACAGTCAAGAAAGAGGAACGGAGAGATCCCTCCGCAGGACCGTATCCCGGCTGGGATACACACAGGGAGGGAAACCATGAGACCCCAACATATGAATATAACCGTACTGTTCGCAGTTACGCTCTTTCTCGCAGCGGCATTTTTTGTAACATATTCCGAACCGAATGAGTCGGATGCCGCAGATATTATCAATACATGGAACTGCGGTCCCGACGGCAGCAGCAGCGTGACAGCCACTCTTTCGAAAGAGGGTGTTCTTACAGTATCC
Source organism: Candidatus Methanoplasma glyptotermitis (assembly GCA_031267895.1). Lineage (GTDB taxonomy): Archaea > Thermoplasmatota > Thermoplasmata > Methanomassiliicoccales > Methanomethylophilaceae > Methanoplasma > Methanoplasma glyptotermitis. The sequence goes on along the minus strand of JAIRYF010000028.1, from coordinate 3,998 downwards.
GGTACCGGCTATATGGACAATTATGACGTCCCAGATATCGGCGAGAGTATGGCACCGTGGCATGACGGCTACATGATGGACATAATGAGTGTTATAGTAGAGTCAGGCGTGAAATCCATCGGCGACTTTGCATTCGTATACTCCGATCTCGAAACCGTGATTATACATGACGGTGTGGAATCCATCGGTGCGGGGGTATTCGGCGAATGCGATAACCTGAAATTTATTGAGATACCGGGCACTGTGAAATCCATCGGAGACTATGCATTTGCATACTCCGGTCTCGAAACCGTGATTATACATGACGGTGTGGAATCCATCGGCGGCTATGCATTCGGTGACTGCACAGACCTGAAATCCATCGAGATGCCGGGCACTGTGAAATCCATCGGCGAAGAGGCATTCAAGCGGTGCGACAACCTGAAATCCATCGAGATACCGGGCACTGTGAAATCCATAGGTAAGGAAGCATTTGCATACTCCGGTCTCGAGTCTGTGACGATATTCAATGGTATGGAAACCATTGACTATGGTGCATTCCTTCATTGTCACAGCCTGAAATCCATCGAGATACCAAGTACCGTAAAATCCATCGGTGTGGGGGCATTCGCATACTCCGGTCTCGAAACTGTGACGATACCCGAAGGCGTGGAATCCATTGGTGCGTGGGCATTTGGCGAATGCGACAACCTGGAATCAATCGAGATACCGGGTACTGTGAAATCCATCGGCGACTTTGCATTCTCATACTCCGGTCTTGAGTCTGTGACTATACCGAACGGCGTGGAATCCATCGGCGACTTTGCATTTGCATACTCCGGTCTCGAAACCGTGATTATACATGACGGTGTGAAATCCATCGGCGGCTATGCATTCTGTGACTGCATAGACCTGAAATCCATTGAGATACCAGGCACCTTAAGATCCATCGGCGACTCTGCATTCATCGGCTGCACCGACCTTATATCCGTGACAGTCACGGGCAAATATACAGGCGCGGACGGAACAACAGGCAAGTATTTCGGAAACAGAGCAGAAGCGAACTGGAAACTGCCCGGAATGTCTGATGCCGTAAAATATCTGTTCCTTCCGGATATCTATTCTTCGGAGTATGCTCCGAGTAACATAGCGGGAGCCGAGGGGAGAGAATTGACGTACAGAGGTATAAAATTCACGTTCAATGCTGAGTCGGACTGGGAGACCGACGGATACAAAGTATCTCTGACACGGGGAACCGGAATCTCTGGTTTCAGGTACAGTATAGATGACGGTCCGACTGTATCTGTAAGCGAATTATTCTACGTACCGCAAGGAAGCAGTTTCGTGATAACTGCTATGCCGTTAATAGGATATACATTCGACAGATGGTCTGCAGGAGGACAGGATTCTTCGGTACAGAATTCTAAAAGCAATCCGTTAACCGTATCGGAAGTAACAGATAACATCTCACTTATAGCATCAGGATATCTTATACAGCATACTGTTGTATTCGATTACGGTTCCGACTGTACCATATACGTTAACGGTTCTCCGATACCGTTATCGTCTTCACCGTTAACCGTAACGTATAGCGGAGAACTTACCTTCACGGTGAACACACCGGAAGGATATTCCGCACATCCTTCCGTTATTTCCGGAACCGTAGATATATCTCTTCAGGCAGACGGACGGTACAGAATATCCGATATACGTTCCGATGTACTTGTTAACATAACCGCACAGACAGACGGCAGCATCGGCAGCGGTTCCAGTAACAGTAACATCATTGGCAGCAACGGTTCCGATACAGACTCCGGCAGCAATACATCCTATTTGGCTCCTGCTGTTATAGTATCTGTGTTCCTGTCCGGTATCACGGCAGCAGCTGTTGCTAAGTTCGGACTGTTTGGAATAAAGCTGTTCGGCAAGTAAACCCATCTTTAACAAAATATGGAAGAGATACCGCCGCACAGATGCGGCGATATCTCTTATCGTGGCCTTTTTCCTTTCCTGCCCATCCCCTCCCCCAATTTTCCGTTTCTTCTCTCACTCCCCGGTATTTCCTTTTGAAATTTTCTTCGCGCACCTGTATTTCTGAATTCTGAAAGATTCTCATCCAAAGAATGCATATTCTTAGGAAACAATTCCGGCACCCAAGCATACAAAGCACCGGATTATTGGACAATTCAGATCTCTGATTCTTTAGAAACCAGAATACATTGCCAGGCTGTACAGCAGACAGAAGAACTGATTTTTCCTTTGATCTCCTGCCGTATATTTTACGATTTTTCGGAAGATACGTTCTCTTTTTTCCGTTTGGAGACATCATTGAGACGGTTGCGTTCTACTTTGACCGCACCAGCTAAAATCCGTCTCAGCCGGATGGCCCCCCCCCCCTTTATGCTCTGCCATGTCATTCGTAGTTCTTCTCCGCTGCTTTGGCGAAGATCGTTATGGGTCTCAGTCAGTTCTTTTTTGAACTTGCCATCACGGACCCGTTCGAAGATATCTGCCTCTTCGATTTGTATGTCGGGGTCTCTCACGAAACCGCTTATTCCTCCTCATCGAACTTTGCACCGCATTTCTGGCAGAATGTTGCTCCGGCCGGAACTATTGCATGGCATTCGGAGCATTCGAACGTTTCGTGCGTGGTCTCGGTTGTTCCGTCGGCGTGTGTGATCTCAAATTCATCCTCGTCGAACTTCGCACCGCATTTCGGACATTCCGTTGCATCTGTGGGAACTTCGGCTCCGCAATCGGAACATTCGAAGAAATCCTTCTTTTTTGGTTTCATTTCGTCGGGACGGTCGATATATGAGCCGCACTTCCTGCAGTTTATCTCTCCGGGAAGCACCATCGCACCGCATTTATCGCACCTTCCGTATCCCTTGGGGTAGAGTCTGCCTTCTTTCTCCATCTTCTCCCGGGTCTTCTCCATTCTGCTTCTCATAAGATTCGAGAAGATCATTATCATGAAGTATGCGATAATGATGTACAGGGTCCCGATGAGGCATCCGTAAAGACACACAGATGTCAGGCTTCCGCCGTATGCGCCGGTCAGGAAACTCCAGAATGTGTTCGAATCTGCGCTGTATACCTCGTTCCCAGACTCATCGGTCTTGGTTACTGTGAGATATCCGATATAAAGCGTATCGCGGTCCAGCGATATACTGCCGCTCACGGAGCTTCCCGTTACGCTCATCTCGACTTCTTTGTCGAATGCGGCATTGACGGTTCCGAATCCTACGCCCTTGACCTCACCGTACTTGAAGTAGACGATATGCGGACCTATGTCTTCTTTCATGTTTGCGGTTATACTGACACCCGAATCGGAATATGTGTATTCCACGCCGGCGAAATAGTCGTTGTCAGACGGGTTGCCGTTATTTGACTCAACAAGTCCCGGTGCCATGATAAATCCGCCGATAAGCGTGGCAGACGCAAGAAATGCGACGCCTATAAGAATTGCAAGCTTGAGATTGTTCACGCCGAGCATTTTTGGCAGCATGTACAGTATGATTGCGATTATCAACATCCCAAAGCAGTAGCAGGATGCCCCGAATCCGAACAGGGTCAGAGCAAGGGCGATCGCAAACGCTGCCAATATTCCGAGTGTTTGTTTAGGCGTCAGAGTGCCGAACCGTTTCAGGTCAGCGGTTCCCGCACCCGCATTATCGTTCATGGAGAGACCGCACACAATAACCTGATTAAAATCTATCGGACGGTACGGAGCTTGTAGGTAACTGCCAGTCTTTTCTTTCGGATATATATGCGGGCCGTTCTCGGCCGTTCGCAGAGAGTTATTCTGCGGATGTGCCGGCTGCAGTCTGTGCACAAAACCATAGGAGCAGGAGTTGCAGGATAGGATGCACAGCGTGCGCGGGGCTGTTTGCACGTGACTATCAAATCAACAAACATCGTGAACACCCGCACGAGTAAAGTTCAGCACTTGTCTCCGTGAACAGAACAACACCTGCACGGGACGAGCCGAGCGAGTCCCGTGCAGGTGTTCGATGTTA